>DATIYJ010000036.1 GCA_035517655.1 Nitrospiria bacterium
TTTCAAGGCCCGATCATTAATACCGTTTTTGATCTTTCCATCTTGCTTTGGCCTGAAACGCATCCGGAGAACCGAAGGCGGTATTTTGAGAAGTACTTTTACAAAAGGTTGCCCTGGGCGGCTCACATGATCACGACATCGGAAGCCACAAAAAGCCAAATGATCGAACATCTGAATATCAAACCCGATAAAATCACGGTCACCTACCTCGGAGTGGATGACAGTTTTGCCGCCGTGCCGGCGGAAACCGCCCGCGCCGTGCTTTCTCATTACGGTCTTGCGTACGGATCTTACATCTTGTACGTGGGAACGTTGGAACCCCGGAAGAATATAACGGCGGTTCTGCAAGCGTATGCGCAGTTGCCGAAAAAAATCCAATCCGCTTATCCCCTGGTTCTGGCGGGTGGGAAGGGTTGGCTGATGGAGGACCTCGACGAGGAAATCAAGCGGCATCGTATCGCATCGTCGACGATTCTCACAGGGTATGTTTCCAAAGCGCACCTCCCGTCGCTTTACAGCGGCGCGACTGTTTTTGTCTACCCCTCCCTGTATGAAGGATTCGGTCTTCCTCCCCTCGAAGCCATGGCCTGCGGCGCCCCCGTCATTGCATCGGATGTCTCGTCGCTTCCGGAAGTGGTCGGTCCGGCCGGGGTGTTGGTGGCGCCCCGGGACGTGAAAAGGCTTAAGGATGAAATGGAGCGCGTGATCGAGGATTCTTCTCATCGGGCCTTGTTGAGCAAACTCGGCTTGGAAAGGTCCCGGCAGTTTACCTGGGAAGCCTGCGCGAGGCAAACGGTGGACGTTTATAATCGTGTTCTGAACACGGGTGGATAACGAAGGGTTGAGTCTTCTTTATGAGAGTTGCGCTGATACATGACTGGTTGACCGTGATGCGGGGAGGGGAGAGGTGTCTTGAGGCCTTTTGCGATTTGTTTCCTGAAGCGGATCTCTTTACGCTGTTGCATTTCCCCGGAACGGTCTCGGCCAAGATTGAGAAGCATCGCATTGTAACGAGTTTCATCCAACGTTTCCCGTTCAACCAACAAGCCTACCGTTACTATCTTCCTTTCTTTCCCCTGGCCATTGAATCTTTTAACCTTTCCGGATATGATTTGATCTTAAGCTCGAGCCACTGCGTGGCAAAAGGGGTTCGGGTTCGGAAAGGGTCCTGTCACGTTGCGTATCTCTATACTCCCATGCGTTACATTTGGGATCAGCACGAAGCTTATTTCGGGGAAGGTCGTTCCGGGTGGCCGGCGCGGAAGGGGATGCGGCTCTTTCGGCCCTGGCTTCAACGATGGGACGCGGCTTCCAATAACGATGTTCACGCTTTCATCGCAAGCTCCCGCCACGTGGCGGAACGAATTCGGCGTTGCTATGGAAGGACGGCGGATGTCATCCCTCCGCCCGTGGATTTTCGGGCCTTCTCATCCTCCCGTCGGGATGACGGATTCTATCTCATGGTGACGGCCTTCGCCCCCTATAAACGCGTGGATCTGGCCGTCGAGGCTTTTAACCGGTTAAAACAACCGCTCAAGATTATCGGAACGGGTCAGGATGAGAAACGCCTCAAGTCCATGGCCGGGCCGACCGTCGATTTTCTGGGTTGGAAATCGGACTCGGATATTCGGGACGCCTACGCCGCCTGTCGCGCCGTCGTTTTTCCGGGAGAAGAAGATTTTGGGATCGTTCCCTTGGAGGCCATGGCCAGCGGAAAACCGGTGATCGCCTACGGCAGGGGCGGCGTCCTGGAGACCGTGATTCCATTGCAAACGCCGGGAGCCGGAGCTCGTCCGTCGGAAGCCGTCCATCCCACGGGCCTGTTTTTTTATGATCCGACGCCCCAGGCTTTGATGCAAGCGGTGCGTTATTTTGAATCCCACCGGGACGCGTTCGATCCCGACCGCATCCGGGAACATGTAAGGATGTTCGATCGCCAACAGTTCATGGAAAAGATCGATCGGTATATCCAAGAGACGTACGGGGAATTTAAGAAGGCGCAGCATGCTTAGAAAGTACAGCGAGTTTTTTAAAGCCCTCCTTTTCATAGTTGATCTGGCCCTGATCTCGGGCGCATGGTGGGGGGCCTATGCCTTCCGTTTTTATGCGGATCAAATTCCGGTTACGAAAGGCCGGCCGTCTTTTGAGCCTTACCTGGCCCTCTTGCCGGCGATACTAATCGTCTGGGGCTTTGTCTTCAAGGCCTTTGACCTGTATCGGCCCCGCCGAATGTCTTCTCACCTGGCCGAGATCTGGGACATCACCAAGGCCTGCAGCTTCGCCGTACTGGTCGTCGTTACATTGAGTTTTTTCTTAAGACAGTTTGAGTATTCCCGGCTGGTTTTTTTGTTGTTCTGGGGATTTAGCATTGTGTTGGTGACCCTCAGCCGCTGGAGCTTCCGCGAGCTTCTCCGCTTTTTCCGCAGGAGGGGACGCAATCTGCGATACGCCCTCATTGTAGGCGCCGGACCGCTGGCTCAGGAACTCGCCGGCAAGCTTCGTCGTCATCGCGAACTGGGAATCGAGATCATCGGTTATCTGACACGGAAGGATGAAAAAGTCGGCCGGGAGCTGCGGGGAATCAAGGTTCTGGGCACCTATGAGGAATTACCTGCGATCCTGCGGGACCGAACGGTCGACCATATCTTTGTAGCGCTTCCACACGATGCGTATACTCATGCCGAAAAGATTCTCCGTTTTCTTCAAGGCCAGACCATGGATGTCCGAATCGTTCCGGATCTCCTCCAGTTCATGACGGTTCGGGGGCAGGCCGAGTTGTTCGACGGTCTTCCCTTGGTCACGCTTCAGGCGACCCCCCTGTACGGTTGGAACCAGGTCTTGAAAAGGGCGACCGACATTCTGTTTTCTCTCACCATCCTGACGTTGTTGTCGCCTTTGATGCTGGTCCTCGTGGCGCTCGTTAAGCTGACATCACCCGGTCCGATTTTATATTGCCAGAAACGGATGGGGTATGACGGCCGGCTCTTTGAAATCCTGAAATTCCGCTCAATGCGCGTGGATGCGGAAAAGGAAACCGGCGCGGTCTGGACCGGCGCGGACGATCCAAGGCGTACCCCGGTGGGAAGGTGGCTCCGCTGGACGGGTCTGGATGAGTTGCCCCAGTTTTTCAATGTGCTCAGGGGGGAGATGAGCATCGTAGGGCCGAGGCCGGAGCGTCCGGAGTTTGTGGAGAAGTTCAAAACGGCGATTCCCCGGTATATGTTGAGGCATAAAATCAAGGCCGGAATAACCGGATGGGCCCAGGTGAACGGCTGGCGCGGGAACACGTCCCTGGAAGAACGGATAAAATGTGATCTCGAGTATATCGAGAAATGGTCGCTCGGACTTGACCTCAAAATCATGTGGCTGACGCTCTGGAAAGGTCTCATCAACAAAAACGCCTACTGAGGGGATTAAAAGTTACTCGCTGTTTCCTTGGTGTTCTTTCCTCGCATTCGAACTGTTATTTGAGCCGTCCGATTCAAAAAACCCTTGATTTACCTCCATTAATTCGTTATATTTAATTGCTATTGCCATGGCATGGAGCCCTTGGGGCTTGGCGGGAATCGTGCCATGAATGAGCGGTCAAGCGAACGACCCCGGGGTTTATGAAGCGCCGGAGCGACAACTGATGAACGGTTAGAGAGTCTGAACGGGCTTAGTGACTAAATTGGGAATCGAGCCGTTTCTATACGCCCTGGTGTTGAGCCTTCCTCTTTCCATCGCGGCCGTCCATGTTTGTCTGGGAATCCTGATCCTCCTGTGGGGCTATCAATATGCAATAAAGAGAGAGCCGTGGGTCCATACTTCCCTGGATCGCCCCATCCTGATTTATCTATCCGCGGTGCTGGCCGCCGCCCTCTTCGGCGTGAACCCCGGCCGGAGCATCCTTCATATTTTGGCGCTTTGGCATATCGTACTTTATCTCTATGTCGTGAAATGGGTGCCCGATCAAACTCTGGCGCGTCGTCTGATCTGGACCCTTTTCGGATCCGCCGCACTGAACGGAATTTACGGCATCGCGCAGCACGTCGGCGGCGGGCTCGATCTTTTCCGGTTCGGCGGCGCCGAACGGATTTTTAAGATTGACGGCCAGGTGCGGGCATCGGGAGTCTTCGACCATTACATGACGTTCTCCGGCCAGATGCTTTTGTTGGGGCTGTTGGGGACGGGTCTTCTCCTGTTTTGGGCCCGGGGGCGGACCCGTTGGATTCTGGCCGGCGCGGTGCTCGTCTTTTTTTGCGCGGTCTGGTCTTCGTTTACCCGCAACGCCTGGGTTGGGCTCGGGGCCGGATTTTTTGCGATTGCGCTGTTCAAAGAGAGAAGGACCATGATCGTTCTCGTAGCCGGCCTTCTTCTGACCGTTGTTCTCTTGTCCGTGGCCGATCGGGGATTTCGGACACGGGCCGTCAGTACGGTGAAGATTCATGAAGGCAGCACGGTGGAACGGTTTGAAATCTGGCGTGCGACGCTCGAGATGATAAAAGATCACAGCCTGCTCGGGGTCGGCATCGGCAACTTCACGACGGTTTTTGATCGGTATCGCGATCGCACCGGCGCTGGGGCGCATTCCCACGCCCATAACACGTTGCTTCAGATCACGGCTGAAAGCGGATTGATCGGACTCGCGGCCTATCTTTATTTGTGGTATGCGTTCTTCCGCATGATGATCCGGCGGGCGATGACGTCCGCCGATCCTTTTGTCCGCGGTGTGACCATCGGGGCGATCGGGGCGCTTGTGGGCTTCCATGTCGCCGGTCTGTTTGAATACAACTTGGGGGACAGCGAAGTGGATGCGATGATGTGGTTTGTTGTGGGATTGGGCATGATGGCGCAGAACATGGGCCTCCAAGAAGCCGCGGCCTTTGATAAGTCCGTCGTTTCCAAGGCCGCCTTGGCTTAACCGTTGTAAATCACGGGTTCATTCCCCCGGTAAGGGACCATGGGCTTTTGGGAAAATAAAAAAATCATCGTCACGGGCGGGGCGGGGTTTCTGGGATCCCGTATCGTTGAAAAATTAGCGGGCCGTGGCTGTCGAAAGGTCTTTGTGCCGCGAAGCGCCGACTGTGATCTTGTTCAACCCGAAAACGTCCGTCGTCTTTATCGGGAAGCGGACCCCAACATGGTGATTCACCTGGCCGCCAAGGTAGGCGGGATCGGAGCCAATCAGGCCAACCCGGGAAAATTTTTCTATGACAATCTCATGATGGGCGCTCAGATGATGGAACAGGGGCGCCTCTTCGGGGTGGAGAAATTCGTTGCGATCGGCACGATTTGTTCTTATCCCAAGTTCACTCCGGTTCCTTTTAAGGAGGACGACCTGTGGAACGGCTATCCCGAGGAAACCAACGCCCCGTACGGATTGGCCAAGAAGATGCTTCTGGTGCAGAGCCAGGCCTATCGGCAGCAATACGGATTCAATTCCATCTTTCTCCTGCCCGTCAACCTGTACGGCCCACGGGATAATTTTGACCCGAACACCTCCCATGTGATCCCCGCACTCATCCGAAAATGCATCGAAGCGGTTCGTAACGGGGAGCCGGAGATCGTGGTGTGGGGGACCGGCGAGCCGACCCGGGAGTTCCTCTATGTCGAGGACGCGGCGGAGGGTATTCTCCTGGCGGCCGAGCGGTACAACAAAAGCGAGCCGGTCAATCTGGGAATGGGTTTCGAGATTTCAATCCGGGATCTCGTTCAACGGATCGCTCTTCTGACCGGGTTTACGGGGAAGATCCGGTGGGATCCGTCGAAGCCGGACGGTCAGATGAGAAGGATGCTGGATACGACGCGGGCCGAAAAAGAATTTGGTTTCAGAGCCGGCCTCGGCATCGATGAAGGCTTAAAGCGGACGATTGAGTGGTATCGAAAAAATAAGGCGGGCTGATCCTCTTGCCGTCAATATGCAAGAAGCGGTCGGGTGAAAAAAATCCTTCCATGACGTAAATGTCCTTTGCGGGGCCGAGCGCGCCGTCTGTTCTCGAAGACGTTGCGTTACCGTTGCGACACCCTTTCTTGCCGAGAAGGTTTTCAGTATTCCAACATCGGAACCTGGAGATTTCGCATTAAACCATATCAGGAGCCAGTGTGAGCCGCTCATTTATCAAAGGCATTCAACCGGGCGATCTCGTCCTGGAGATCGGAAGCGGACATAACCCTTACCCCCGATCGAATATCCTGTGCGACAAACACCTCGAAAACCTGGAAAGGGGCGGCGGGATCCGCACGGGAGGGCGGCCTCTGGTCATTGCCGACGGGGAGTCCCTTCCGTTCCCGGACAAGTCGTTTGATTTTATTATTTGCTCGCACGTCCTTGAACATGCGGAGGATCCGGGGAAATTTTTAAATGAATTGTCCCGCGTGGGAAAGGCGGGATATATCGAGACCCCCTCCGAAGTATGGGAAGCCCTGATGGAACCGCGGGAGTATCATCGGTGGTTCGTTATTTCCGACGGGGACGGTCTTGTCGTCAAGAAAAAGGAAGCCTCCAATGTCCTTCTGGGAAAACTTTACGAGCGGCTGGTCGCCCAAAATGGAAAGCTGTGCGGATACCTGATGTCCAGACAGATCGATGTTTTCTTTACGCGTCATTACTGGCGGGATAGGATATTTTTCCGGATCATTCCTCCCTCGGAGAAATGCTATTTTAATTATCACGACCCCAAGATCGCGGACGAGCTCATCGGCCGGCGAACCAGCCATCGCGAGATCTTCGCTTACAAGCTTTACAAGGCCCTCGATCGGATCCGTCCGTCTTTTCTGCGCGGGAAAGCCAAAGCCCTTCGGGAGATCCTGGTCTGCCCTTTGTGCAAGGCCTCTTTTCGCTGGGAGTCGAACCGGGTGGAGTGCGTTGCGTGCGGGGCGGCCTATGCCTGTTCCAACGGTGTTCCGATCCTAAACAAGCCCTTGAGGAAATGACCCGTGAGGTTCGTGTGACTGTTTTTCGGGATATAACGCGGCAAACCGTTATTTACGGGGCCGGGGCCGGTCTTAACGGTGCCGTGGGTTTCATCCTCATTCCCATCGTGACGCGCTATTTGCTTCCCAACGAGTACGGAACCTATGCCCTTCTTGAGATTGCACTCCAGTTTCTTGTGACGGTATACGGTTTGGGTTTTAACGTCTCCCTGCTGAAAGGCTACTCCGAAGCCGATGACTCGGTTTCCAAAATTAATCTTATCAATAATGTCTTGATATTTTTGGCGACAACTTCATTTATTTTCTCCGGGGTTATTATCGCGCTGGCGGGTCCCATTTCAAACGGCCTATTCGCCGGCGTGCCGGAGCATTTGATTGTTTACATCGGGCTGATCGTCTTCTTTGAATCCATTTGGGCCTTGTTCCTTGCCATCTACAGGGCGGAACAGAAGGCGGTCCGGTATTTAGCGGCCTCTCTTCTTCAAGTAGGTTTAGGACTCATGGCCACGGTCGTTTTTGTGGTGGGAATGAACGAAAAAGCCGAGGGAATCTTACGAGGGCGATTGGTCGGGGATGTGTTGGTCTGCGGCGTGTTGTTGTGGGGCCACCGAAATCGATTCACGTTCGACCATTCCTGGCCGAGAATTCGACGGTTGTTGGCCTACGGTCTTCCTTATCTACCCGCCGGACTGGCCATCATCTGGATTAATCTTTCCGGGCGCTATTTTTTGAATCTGTTTTCATCCCTCGGTGAGGTCGGCGTGTACGCCATCGCCCAGAAACTATCCGGTTTTGTAAATTTGTTGCTCATTCAACCCTTTGGCACCGCTTGGCTTCCGATCATGTTTGAGCTGGGTAAAAGAAATAATGCGCCTCTCATTTATGCCAGGGTCGCCACCTACTACTTATTCTGTGCGGCCTTCAGCTTCCTGATCCTGACTCTGTTCCTGCCCGAGATTTTTCTGATCTTCACGACCAAGGGTTACCAAAGCGGAACGAAAGTGTACCCGATTCTGGTATTGGCCTTGCTCGTGTACGGGTTATTTTATGTTCTCTCCATCGGGATTTTCCTGAAAAGCCGGAATTGGGTGATGCCGTACATCTACGGGGCCGGTATTATCGTCAATCTCCTGTCCAATACGATCCTGGTCCGGTTGTACGGTGCTTGGGGGGCGGCTTTGTCGATGCTATTGACCTTTATCGTGGTCTCGGGTTGTCAGGGGCTGATAGCCCAACGGTATTATCCCATACCGTTTGAGTTTAATCGCCTGGGCAAGATCTTATTGGTGGGGGTGATTCTTTTCATGACCGGGCGGTTTTTTATGTCCGAGGGGGTTCCCCACCTGGTCCTGAGAACGGGATTGATCGCGCTGTTTCCCGTGGCGTTGTACGGGTTGGGATTTTTTACCGATGAGGAACGAAACAGGGCCTTCTATTTTTCTCATCACCTCCGGCTTCGCGGCGCATTGATCGCGAAGGCGATTCTAAAACGACGAGAACAATGAACGATGAATGAGCCGGTAAAAATCGCCTTTATTACGAACCTCTGTCCCACTTACCGTGTCAAGGCGTTTCAAGGTTTGGCCAAGCGGTACGATGTCGATTTTTATTTCTACTGCAGACCGGAGGACTCCAGGGTAAGCCATCTGGAAATCGTCAGCGACGCCGAACGGTTTCACTATTTGACCACGGCTCAAATTCTTATGCGCTTGTTCACCCAAAACTATCCGGTTGTGATTAAGTGCAGCAACGGGAAGTACATTACACTCCTGTCCTTTCTAACGGCCAAGTTAATGCGAAAAAAATTCATCTTTTGGCATTCCATGTGGTACACGCCTCAAACGCTTTTCCGAAGGTTTTCGATGCCGGTTTTAAAATGGATATTCAAATATTCGGATGCGGTTGTGGTCTACGGGGAACACGGTAAAAAGTATCTGGAGTCGCACGGCGTGGAACCCCGGAAAATTTTCATCGCCTGGCAGTCCGTCGATAACGAATTGTTCGCTAAAGCGGTCCCTGCGAAAGCGCTTTCGACGATCCGCGGAGCCCGCGCTGCGGCCGGAAAAAAGGTCGTTCTTTTCGTCGGCCGTTTCGTGGAAGAAAAGGGCGTTTCCTATTTGATCGAGGCGGTGGCCCAATTGAAGGATGATGGCCTCTGTCTGATGCTGGTCGGAGAAGGCCCTCTAAAAGAAGCGTTGGAAAAACAGTGCGTGGAAAACCGCTTGGATTGTTTTGTGTTTGTCGGCAAAGTCCCGAACTCCGAGTTGTATAAATATTACGCCTTGGCGGATGTTTTCGTCCTGCCCTCGATCACGACCCGCGAGTTCAAGGAACCATGGGGCCTGGTTGTGAACGAGGCGATGAACCAGGGAACCCCGGTGGTGGTCACCGATGCGGTGGGCGCCGGAGTCGGCGGTTTGGTTCAGGAGGGCGTCAACGGTTTTGTGGTTCCCGAGCGGGACAGTCAGTCTCTTTCGGTCGCGCTGCGCAAGATCATTTCCGATGACGCTTTAAGGGCGGCGATGGGTCAAAATGCGAAACGCGTCATAAAAGACTGGACGTATGAACGAATGGTGGAAGGATTTACGGATGCCATTGCCTATGCACAAGGAGCCAAAAAATGAGTATCGGCACTAAAGTTTATTCCAGGACGCAAGGGCCGCGACTTCACCCGATTGTTACGACTTCCTGGGATGACGGCCACCCGTGCGATCTTCAACTGTCGCGGCTCCTTTCGGCGCGAAAATTAAAAGGCACGTTTTATGTGCCCATTCGAAATTCGGAAGGCCGGCGGACCATGGAATCGGATGAAATCCGAACATTGGCCCGGTCCCATGAAATCGGGGGACATACTTTAAATCACCTCGACCTGACTTCTTTGAGTCGGGCGATGGCCCGTGACGAGATCGTCGAGGGAAAGCGGCAACTCGAACGGTTAATCGGCCGTTCTCTGAAGGGTTTCGCTTTTCCAAGAGGACGCATGAATGCTTCGATCGTCTCCTTGGTCAAGGAGGCCGGATTCAAGTTCAGCCGTACGATTTATGGGTTCCATTTCACATTGAGGGACGGATTCTTGATCCATCCCACCTTACAGGCTTACCCGCATAACCGGATGACCTATATCCGGAATGCCGTCCGGCGCGGAAATTTTGAAGGGTTGGGGGCCTATGTGTTCCGGCTTCAATTAAAATCGAATTGGAAGGAATTGGCCAAAACGGCTTTCGATACGGCGATTCGAGATGGGGGCGTATGGCACCTCTGGGGCCATTCCTGGGAAATCGATGAGCTAAACCTGTGGGGACAAATCGAGGAATTATTCGACTACATATCCAACCGGCCCGGCGTTCTCTATTTGACCAACGGGGAGGTCTCGGAACAACGTCGAGGGATCGCGATGAATAACGATCCGGTCGCTGATTCCAGGGCTTCCACCGGATGAAGATCCTGCTCGGCCATAATTTCTACCGGTCGAAAGGCGGAGAAGACCGCTGCGTTGAACTCTTATCGGACCTATTGACGATGAAAGGACATGCAGTTCTCCCCTTTTTTAAATACAGCCGGGCCTTTGAAACGGCCAACTGGACCCAACGTCTGGCCTTTCCTTTCGAGATGGTTTATTCGCGTTCCAATCGTTCCGCGATTCAATCCATGATCAAGGCCGACCCTCCCCAATTGGCGTACCTCCACAACCTCTACCCCTTCATCTCGCCATCGGTGTTGAGGGCATTAAAGGATCACGGAATTCCGATCATTTTGACCGTGCATGCCTTTAAGCCCCTCTGCATCAACGGCCTTTTTTTCACCCAGGGACGTGTCTGCGAAAAGTGCGGGGACGGCAATTACTTCCATGGCGTGATGAACAACTGCAGGAACAGTTATGTTGAATCCGCGGTCTACGCGATCGCGTTCGCGATCCATCGCCGGTTGAAATTAATCGAGCCCTATGTGGATATTTTTGTGTCCCCATCGGAGTTTCTAAAAACGAAATTGATCCAATACGGGTTTCCGGAAAATAAGGTCAGGGTCATTCCCCATTTCGTTTCGATAGAGAAGAACGAGTCCGTCAAGCGTTCCCCGGCGGATTATGTCGTCTATTTCGGCCGCTTGTCTCATGAGAAAGGAGTGATCACGTTGCTCAAAGCGGCCAAAATGTCGCCGCACATCGAAGTGGTTATTATAGGAGACGGGCCGTTGCGAGCCCGGGTTTCAAGCCATATCCGGGAGCAAAAACTAAACAACGTTTGTCTGGCGGGCTATCTTTCCGGAGATGATTTATGGTCGCGTATCTCGGGAGCGAGATTTACGATTGTTCCTTCGGAGAGTTATGAGTCGTTCGGGTATTCGGCGATCGAGAGTCTCTATTGGGGCAAGCCCGTCGTCGCGTCGCGTATCGGCGGACTGCCCGAAATCATTGAAGACGGGGTCGACGGTCTGCTGTTTAACCCGGGAGATCCGCACGATTTGGCGGAAAAAATCAACGACCTTTGGGCCAAACCGGACCGGATCAAAGAACTCGGAATTCACGGCGAGCGAAAAGCAAAAACTCAGTATACCCCGGAACGGTTTTACGAACGGTTGTCGCAGGCGTTTGAACGACTCGGTTTAAAAGAAGGTTGATAATGACAACATTAGAGATTATCATAGGGAGTGATTTTGGACGGGGGAGTGATTCATGCCGCAGCCGCTCAAGTTGCTCGGGGTAAAGGTCGATAGGGCGACGATGGAAGAGACGATCGATGCGGTCAAAGCGTTGATTCGATCCCATGAGCGTCGCGGCCGTTATCTATGCGTGGCGAATGTTCACAGCGTGGTCTGTTCCCGGCGGAATGAGAAAATAAAGGCCGTCATGAACGCATCGTGGCTGACGGTGGCCGACGGGATGCCGCTCCTCTGGTCGGCGGGGCTGCTGGGTTGTCCGATTAAAGAGAGAGTCGCCGGTCCGGATTTAATGACGAATCTCTTGGGGGTTTCTGAAAAAGAGGGATTTAAAAATTTTTTCTACGGTTCATCCGATGCGGTCCTGACGGCGTTGAGTAAGAACCTGACGGAGCGATTCCCACGTCTAAGGATCGTCGGAGCGATCGCGCCTCCGTTTCGACCCTTGACGCCCGCACAGGACCTGGAAATCGTGGAAGCCATTCATGCCGCCTCGCCCGACATCCTGTGGGTGGGCCTGGGCGCTCCGAAGCAGGAACTCTGGATGGCGGAGCATTCCGGCCGCTTGAGGGTGCCGGTCATGATCGGCGTAGGGGCCGCTTTTGATTTCCATGCGGGACACAAGAGTCGGGCGCCGTTGTGGATGCAGAAAAGCGGGTTGGAATGGGCCTGGCGGCTTTATCAGGAGCCGGGAAGACTGTGGAAAAGGTATCTGATTGATGATCTGCCTTTTTTTTGGTATATTCTGAAGCAAAAATATATCGGTTGAATCCATGCTCCGCCAACGCGCAAAATTAGTTGCCGCCTCCGTTTACCTCGGCGATCTGATTCTGATCGTGATCGCATTTTTTCTGGCGTATTGGGTTCGGGACGCCTTTTTTTCCGATTCGTACGGAAAACTCGTCGAAGTCGACAGGTACCTGTGGCTGCTGCTTTTTATCGTTCCGACCTGGTCCTTCCTGCTTTATTACTTCCGGCTTTACCGATCTTTTCGGACAAAAAAACTTTGGACCGAGCCGCTCGCCCTGTTGAAGGTCGTATTGGCGGGCACCTTGCTCCTGGGCGCCGCGATCTTTGTATTTAAACAGCATGATCTCAGCCGTCTCTTCGTCGTCCTGTTCGGAGGAACCGCCTTCGTATTTTTGTCGGTTGGACGAATCGCCCTTCGCGTGATCGCCAAGAAGGCCCGATGGAATGAATTGAATACAAGGAATGTGCTCTTGGTGGGAACGGGGAGGCGCGCCCGAGAAATCGCGAAAGTCCTGGAAGACAACAAAGATTGGGGCTTCAAACTTCTCGGCCTGATTTCCGATACCGGCGACGGCGAGCCGGCCAAAGCGGGAGGGTATCCGGTCATCGGCCACGTCAATCAGATTTCGGAGATCCTTCAGCATCAGGTGGTGGACGAGGTCATTTTCGCCGTGTCCCGGAAAAAGTTGGAGGAGCTGGAGACGATTTTCCTGATGTGTGAAGAACTGGGCGTTCGCGCCCGGGTGGCGGTGAACTTCTTCCCGCACATGATCGCGAAAATTCATCTGGATGATCTGCACGGCGTCCCTCTGCTGACGTTCACCACCACGCCCTATAATGAATTTCTGCTCGCCTTTAAGAGATCGTTCGATCTGGCCGTGTCCGGACTTTTACTTGTGGCGCTGTTCCCGTTGTTCCTGCTGATCACGCTGACGATTAAGCTCACATCGAAAGGACCGGTGTTTTTCAAGCAAACACGGGTGGGTCTGAACGGCCGGCGGTTTACACTCTATAAATTTCGATCGATGGTTCGGAATGCGGAGGCCCAAAAGCACGAGTTGCTTCATTTGAACGAAATGGACGGACCGGTCTTCAAGATGAAAGGCGATCCCCGGTTGACTTCCATCGGGAGGTTTCTTCGAAAAACGAGTTTGGATGAACTGCCGCAGCTCATCAACGTTCTCAACGGCGATATGAGCATCGTCGGCCCGCGGCCCCCCTTGCCGGAAGAGGTGGCCCAGTACGAGCGCTGGCAGCGGCGTCGGCTGAGCATGAAACCCGGCCTGACCTGTCTCTGGCAGATTCACGGCCGCAGTCACATCGTCGATTTTAATAAATGGATGGAACTGGACCTTCAATACATCGATAATTGGTCCCTCCAATTGGACTTTGTGATCTTTCTCAAAACGATTCCGGTGGTGCTGCTTGGAAAAGGCGCTTCTTAAAGTGGTTTTTGTCCTCGGGTCCGTCCTCCTTTGTTCTCCGCTGGCCGCCGCATCCTTGTCCGAACCCTCGCTCCCGTCCGTGACGCCGTCTTTTGTATTTGGCGAACGGCTGGTTTACGACATCAGCTGGGCGGGTCTGACCGTGGGGGAGGGCGTTCTCGAATCCCAATCCGGTGAACGATTCAACGGCCGCGACGTTTTCCGAGTCGTTTCCACAGCCACCTCGAACGAGTGGCTCTCTGTTTTTTTTCCGGTCAACGACCGCGTCGAGTCCATCATTGACGCCAAGGGGCTGTATCCTTATAAAATCACCGTAGACCAGCGGCACGGTTTCCGCAAACGGTATAAGGAGGTTCAGTTCGATCAGGAAGAGCATACGGCCCTGATGCGGTTTAAAGGTCGGACGTCCAAGTTTGAGATCCCGCCTCAGGCCCAGGACATCCTTTCCTGTCTGTACTATTTCAGGACGGTCCCCAATCTGGCCGCGGGATCGTCGGTCTTTATCGATGTCCACGAAAGTAAAAAAAACTACAAATTAGAGGTTCAGATTCTCGGGAGCGAAACCCTCCGGACCGCGATCGGGACGGTTCCGACGATCAAAGTCAGAGCGATCGTCCTGTTTGATGGACTTCTCTGGAATAAAGGAGACCTTTATTTATGGGTGACGGATGATGCCCGCCGGATCCCCGTCAGGATGAGCGGGAAGGTGGCCATCGGTTCCGTCACCGCGACGCTGACCCGGGTTGAACCGTCGCGGTTGCTTCCGGTTCCCTGAATCCGCGTCGAGGTGGATGTGCCGACCGAAAAAAACTTCCGAACCGGGCGGCCTAGGATCACAAGCCGAACCGCGCTTCTCATCGTGGATGTGCAGAACGATTTCTGTCCGGGCGGGACACTGGCCGTTCCGGAAGGGGACCGGGTCGTGCCTCTTCTTAACAAATATATCCGCATCTTTCAGGCCGAAGGCGCCCCGATCGTCGCCACACGGGACTGGCATCCGCGCGACCATTGTTCGTTCAAACCCTTCGGCGGGATCTGGCCCCCGCACTGCGTCCGGAATACGCCCGGCGCGGAGTTTCATGCCGAACTGAAACTTCCCAAAGAGGCGACGATTATTTCAAAGGGAACGAACCCCAAAATCGAGGCCTACTCCGGATTTCAGCAGACCGCCTTGAGCGAATGGTTGACGACGCGGAGGGTCGAAGCGGTTTTCGTGGGCGGATTGGCCACCGACTACTGCGTGAAAAGCACCGTTCTGGATGCGTTGAAGGCGGGGTTCAAAGCGGTTTATCTGGCGGATGCGTCGCGGGGGGTGAACGTCAAACCGACGGACAGCGAACAGGCCGAGCGGGAAATGCAAAGGGCCGGTGCCGGAAGGGTCACGCTGGCCGAAATCGAGTTGAAGACGGGCGAAGTCTAAAGATCGGCGGCAAGGTTAGAAGACGATTGGGCCGGGTGAGCAAAGGCTGCAACGGGGATCTGGACAAGGTCGGATGAGAGGGCCCTTCCGTCTGAGAAGAAGTACCCGCATTGGAAATTCACGTCGGCCAGATCGCGCTCGTCGATGGGAAAGGCCACGCAAGGCTTGGGCCGTCCTTCGTAAACCATGCATCTCGGGTTTTCATCCGTCCCCCCGAGAAACGGACACTTGAAGACCAACTTGCAGCATTTCCCGCACTGAACGCATTCGCCCCCCCGGTGCTGGATCATTTGTTCGACATAATGAGGTTTGACGGCGCAAAGAAAAAACCGGCGGATTTTGTTGCCCAGTCGGGTTAACCGGGTTGCAGAGACGCTCCGCATCAACTTTCTCAACCGTCGGTTCGTCATAAACCCCTCCAGTTAGGGATAGACAAATTTCGTCATTTTTATCACAGAACCAACCGGAGTGCAAGAAGATTTTTCGGGCGTCTATTCTTTTTCAAACCGGAGAACGTCAAAATAACTCTCGGCGCTTGACCGCGTGTCGTCCGAGTCGATCATCAGTGTCACCCCTCCGACCTGGGGCGGCTCTTCTCCGAACAGGTCGCGGTAATCCTGAAGGACATTCCGTTTTTCAGACATCCACTGACCGAGGGGATCCGTTCCGTTCCGGAGAACAACGTATCGCGTCTTGGAGGATTTCTGGCTGGTGACGTGCAGGCCCTTTGGCGTGAGGTTTTCCCAGATGTAGCCTACCAGGCGTGTATTGACGGCCGAAGGGAATTTGGGGAAAAGGACATAGACCTCCGCCGCCTGATCGTCCGTTTTTTTATTCCGCACGTCCCCGCCGGTCGGGAGAACCGTGGCTTTCCATCGCCAGGAAAGATAGGGATAGTCACGGATATCGAAATTCATTTTTTTGTAAATACCGAAGCTGTTTTGTTTTGAGACCAAACGGAGAACGGGCTTTCCGTTTTCACTTTCGATCCGGACATCATGGCCGCCGCCGAACCATTGTTTGAGGTCCCAGCCGACCGGAAGCCCGTCGCTCCCGAGTCCGGCGCTTACCGGATCGACGGTCAAAGCCTCCGGAGCGGCCGATAGTCCCGCCGTGAAAACCGTCGAAGTCAATAAAAGGATCGTGAGGAACGGTAAAGATGGATGACGCCGCATAATGCGCAATTATACCATGTTCAAAAATAATAAGAAAACACTTGATAAATTCCATGGATTCGTGTAAAAGTAACCCCATCGTCAATCGGGATGATGAAAGACTGAGGGAATGCAGCTTCGGGATTCGGCCAATCTATCCAGAGGCGAAATCTGGGCGGTAGGCGGCGGTAAAGGCGGCACCGGTAAAAGCTTCCTTGCCGCCAACTTGGGGATTGCTCTTTCCAATCAAGGGAAGCGCGTTCTCATGATCGACGCCGACCTTGGATGCGCCAATCTCCACACCTGCCTGGGTATCGATTATCCGGAAGCCACGCTGTCGGATCTCCTGACCGGACGCATCAAGCGAATCGAGCAGGCCATCGTTCCAACCGGCATCCGAAACTTAAGCCTCATCAGCGGGGCGCAGGACATTCTGGAAATGGCCAACCCCAAGCATGCCCAGAAGATGCGCCTCCTTCGCCAGATCCAGGAATTGGATATGGAGTATATCATTCTGGACCTGGGGGCCGGCACGTCGTTTAATATCCTGGATTTCTTTCTGATCGCCGACCAAGGCATCCTCGCCGTTTTGCCCGAGCCGACCTCGATCGAAAACGTCTACCGATTCATTAAAAGCGTTTTTTACCGTCGGTTTCGGAAGATCGCGAGGGAGGACGCCGTCAAAGAGATCATTGCAAAGGCGATGGATCAGAAGAACGAGTACGGAATCAAAACGCCCTACGATTTGATCGAGCGGGTGGCCCGCATGGACCCGGCGGTCGGCGAGCTGCTGAAAAAAGAGATGTACGGTCTCCGGCCGAAACTGGTCGTGAACCAGGTCCGGTCGAAGGACGACATCACCCTCGGGTTCTCGATGCGCAGCTCCTGCACGAAGTATTTCGGCATCACCGTGGAATATGTCGGCCATGTGGAGTACGACGACCATGTCTGGCAGGCCACGAAACGTCGACGACCGATGTTGACCGAGTATCCCCTGTCCAACTCGGCCCGTGGAATCCAGAAAGTCGCCGCCAACCTGGTCGGCCACGCCCAGTTGACCTTGGATTACCTGGTGGACACCGCTCCTCGGCGATGAAGCCCATCCGGGAACAAAACTTTTACGAGATCTTCGAGATCCCGATTCACGCGACGCGCGCGCAGATCGACCAGGCCTATGCGTTGGCCAAAAAGACGTACGGCGATCAGTCGTTGGCGGCCTATTCGTTGTTTGATTCGGAGGAACGCAAAGAGATTGTCCGAAAGGTCCATCTGGCTTACGAGACGCTTTCGGATGAAAACCGACGAAGGGCATACGATCAGGACGTGTTGGGATCGGCCGGTCCCTCCAAACCGAATCCGTCGGGTTCCGACCCGGCCGGGGCCGTGTCGTCGATTCCCGGACCCGATTCTCAAAATTCTCCCGTCCAGAAATCGGACCCGGCCGATATTGAATCCATGACCGGGACGGAACTCCGGCAGATTCGGGAGCGGCGCGGGATACCGCTCCAGGAGATTGCAAGCCGGACCCGGATCAACATCACCTATTTGGAGTTCTTGGAGAAAAATCAGTTTCGCTCTTTGCCGCCGGCCGTTTACCTTCGCAGCTACGTTCTGCAATACGCGCGTCTCTTGGACCTCGACGCCGGTCGGGTGGCCGACCGCATTTTGTTCTTGGTGGAGCAGGCCAAGCGCTCTGAACCGGCATAAATCTCTGCAGCCTTGGTGTAAAAGGGGACCCGATGTCGCAACGTTCGGAAGATCTCTATGTCATAACGTCCCATTGTGATCTGTGCGGTCGAAAGCTCTGGAAGGGCTACTTTTTGATGGTTCCGGACGAGATTCAGTCCATGGCGATTAAGGTGGTCTGCTGGCGGTGTAAACTGTTTGGAAAGAAAAATGCGTAGGATGGGCCGTATGCCGTTCCCTTATATTCCCGCGGCAACCCCGATGGATTCGTCAAGGATCGAAATCATCTTTCTCAACTGAGGGATCGTGACCGACAGCGGCGGCAGGAGCGGAACGACGTTTCCAAGCGGCCGGAGGATCATTCCGCGTTTTAAGGCCTCCTTGGCCACGCGATAGCCCCATCGCTCTTCCAAAGGATACGGTTCTTTCGTGGGCCGATCCTTAACCAACTCCACCGCCGCGATCAGACCGATTTGACGAATATCCCCCACGTGCGGATGACGCCAGAGCGGTTTCAATCCATCGGCCAACGCCCTGATCTTGGGTCGGAGTCGCGACAGGACCCGTTCCCGGTCAAAGACGTCAAGACTGGCCAATGCGACCGCGCACCCGAGCGGATTGCCGGTATAGCTGTGGCCGTGAAAAAAGGTCTTGAATTCCCCGTACCCGCCTAAAAAAGCGTCATAGATTTCCCGAGTCGCCAGCGTGGCCGCCAGCGGCAGATAGCCTCCCGTGAGACCTTTCGCGACGGCCATCAGATCCGGGGTTACTCCTTCATGCTCGCAGGCAAACATCGTTCCGGTCCGCCCGAAGCCGGTGAAAACCTCGTCCGCGATCAAGAGACTGTGATAACGCGTGCAGAGGTCACGGATCCGTTTTAAGTATCCCGGCGGCCAGGTCAACATTCCGGCCGCGCCCTGTATCAGCGGCTCGATAACCACGGCCGCAATCTCATCATGATGTTCGGACAAAACCCTCTCGACTTCATCCCCGCAGGCCAGGCGGCATTCCGGGAAGGTTTTATTTAGGAAACATCGATAGCAGTACGGAGCGCCGACCTTGTAGGTCGGAAATAAAAGCGGCGAATAGAGGCCGTGAAACAACTCAATCCCGCCGAGGCTGACCGAGCCGATGGTGTCACCATGGTAGGCGTTGTTCAGCGACAAGAATTTTGTCTTGCGTGCCTTTCCCCGATGGCGCCAGTACTGCAACGCGATCTTGAGCGCGACCTCCACGGCGGTCGAGCCGTTGTCCGAGAAAAAAACCTTCGTCAATCCGGGCGGAGCCAGCGTCACAAGTTTCTTCGCGAGCCGGATCGCCGGCCGGTTCGTCAGGCCGAGGAGCGTGGAGTGGGCGATTTTATCGATCTGGTTTTTCAGCGCGCGGTCCAGCGCGGCTTTTCGATGGCCGTGCAGGTTCACCCAGATGGATGAGACAGCGTCCAGATATCGTTTCCCGTAAACGTCGTAAAGATAAACGCCCTTTCCGCGTTCAATAATAAGCGGCGGTTCCTTTTCCCATTCGGCCATCTGGGTAAAGGGATGCCAGATGTAGCGCCGTGCCTCCTCTTCCAGGCTTTCAATTCGGTCCCGATTCCGGCTCGATGTCTTTTTCATAGGCCCCCATTATACTGTATGGCCGGCGACCCGTAAAGCCTCGGACTCGGCCGTGATTCGTCTTGACAATACGGCCATAATTTTGTTAATTTTACTTGCTTCTATGCAAACTTATCAATCCATGATTCCGGGTGCAGGCGGAGAGGTGAAAGTTGACTTTTCAAGAGATCATTTCGGTTCTTCTGGACTATTGGTCTCGTCAGGGCTGCGTTTTGCATCAGCCCTATGATCTGGAAGTGGGGGCCGGCACTTTTCATCCGGCCACCTTCCTCCGAGTTCTCGGTCCGGAACCCTGGAAGACGGCCTATGTCCAACCCACCCGCCGACCCTCGGACGGTCGCTACGGTGAAAACCCAAACCGTCTGCAACATTACTATCAGTTTCAGGTCATCCTCAAACCTTCCCCGGCGAATGTCCAGGACCTGTACCTCGACAGCCTCAAGAAACTGGGCATCGACGGTCGGATTCATGACATCCGGTTCGTCGAGGACGACTGGGAATCGCCCACCCTCGGCGCCTGGGGACTGGGGTGGGAGGTTCGCCTCAACGGAATGGAGATCACGCAGTTTACTTATTTCCAGGAAGTCGGGGGGATCGAACTTTCGCCGGTCTCGGTCGAATTGACGTACGGCCTGGAGCGCCTCGCGATGTACCTCCAGGGCGTCGACAGTGTGTTTGATCTGCGATGGAACGCCGCGGTGACCTACGGTGACGTGCATCACCGGACCGAGATCGAGTTCTCCAAACACAACTTCGAGCTGACCGACCCGAAGGACATCCGTGAAGTTTTCGGCCGGTGGGAGTCCCAATGCAGGGCGTTGTTGTCGACGGGCCTGCCGCTCCCGGCTTACGACTATTGCATTAAGACATCCCATCTTTTTAATCTCTTGGACGCCAGGGGCGCGGTCAGCGTGACGGAACGGGCCAGCCTCATTGCCCGAGTGCGTGATCTGGCCAAACAATGTGCCGAGGCTTATTGCAAGAGCCGTGAGGCGCTGGGGTACCCCCTGCTGTCCAAATCCGACGTTCGGGTGCGGTCGTGATGCGGCCCGCGCGTCAAACCTCAAAGCGCGAAAGCGAGTTGCTTTTGGAGATCGGGACGGAAGAAATCCCGTCGCGGGTTCTCCCGACGGCGCTCATCGAGTTGAAGGAGAAGGCCGTCCGAATGCTTTCCGAAGCGAGAATTCCGGCCGATCGGGTGGAGACATTCGCCACTCCGCGGCGTCTAGTTGTCCGCGCCACCGGCGTTCCGACACGCCAGGTGACGCAGGTCACGGAAGTGACCGGCCCGCCCCGGTCGGCGGCTTACGCGGCCGACGGACGGCCCACGGCGGCCGCGATCGGGTTTGCAAAAGCCCACGGCGTTTTGGTCGATGGCCTGACGATCAAAAAAACCGAAAAAGGGGATTACGTCTGCGTTGTTCAAAAGCAGCCGAGCCTCCCCTCGACTCGCGTCTTGAAAGCGCTGCTGCCCGACTTGGTTTCATCCTTGGGATTTCCAAAGACGATGCGGTGGGACGGGCAGGGTGTGCGATTCGCCCGCCCCATACGACGGATCCTCGCCCTGCTCGACGGGCGGATCGTTCCCTTCCATCTGGCCGGTCTCGCCAGCGGCAACCGAACGTGGGGCCATCGTTTTATGGCGAACCGGTCGTTTCCGGTGAGAAATTGGGACGGCTATTGCCGGGATCTGAAGCGACATCACGTGATCCTGGATCCGGCCGAACGCGAACAGTTGATCCGGCAGGAGCTCTTGCGGTTCGCACAGCACAAGAAAGGCCGCATGGCGGAGGATCCCGACCTGCTTTCGCAGGCCGTCTTTCTCACCGAGGAGCCGGTCGTAATGCTCGGCGGCTTTGATAAAAAATATCTCGATCTCCCCTCCGAGGTCCCGATCACGGTCATGAAGGAACACCAGGGTTATTTCCATCTTTTGAATAAAAACGGTTCGCTGCTGCCTTATTTTCTCTTTGTAAGCAACGTCAAGACCCAAAAGCCGGACCTGATCCGGGCCGGCAACGAGCGGGTTCTTCGGGCCCGGCTGGAGGACGCCCGGTTCTACTTTGAGCAGGACAAAAAGCGGACCTTGAACGAGCGCAGGGCCGAACTCACGGGGCTTATTTTTCATGAGAAGCTCGGAACCGTTCACCAAAAGATGGAGCGCATCAAGGAGCTCGCTTCCGGGTTGGCGCGCGAATCCGGCAGATCGGATGGGGAAGTCGGCCGCATTGAAAAGGCGGCCCTGCTGTGCAAATCGGATCTCCTGACCGGTATGGTGCGTGAATTTCCGAGTCTGCAGGGCGTCGTGGGCCGTGAGTACGCGCGTTTCCAAGGAGAAGAATCGGAAGTGGCCGAGGCGATCTCGGAGCATTATTTCCCGAGGCACGCCGATGACCCGAACCCGCCCCGGACGATCACGGGGAAGTTCCTGACCGTCGCCGACCGGCTCGACACGCTGGTCGGGTTTTTCGGGGTGGACCTCGCGCCCAGCGGTTCGATGGATCCTTACGCGCTCCGGCGGCAGGGTTTGGGCCTGGTTCAAGTGCTTCTGGATGAAGCCTTCGCCGGCATCTCGCTCGGAAAGGCGATTGAGACCTCGGCCGGCCTTTACGCGGATCGGGGCGTTTCCCTGAAAAAGAGCTCCAAATCGATTCGCGATGGATTGGAGCGTTTTCTTTCCCAGCGGATGGAGACCTATCTAAGGCGGCGCTTCGGCCAGGCGCCGCGGGACGGCATCGGGTTCCGCGCCGATTTAGCCGACGCGGTGCTGTGCCGTCCGTTTGACAATCCGCTCGACCTGTATCTGCGGTTCGTCGCCCTGACGGCGATTCAACGACAGCCGGATTTCGATCCGTTGATCGTGGTTTTCAAACGGGCTTCGCGCATTCTACCTCCCGGCTTTGCGGGGGCCGTTCAGCCGGAAGCGCTTCGGGAATCCGCAGAGCAAACGCTGCATCGGGACTATCTGAAGATCGAGAAACAAGCGACCGAATTCATGCGGAAACGGGATTACCTTCAGGCGCTTCAGGCGCTTTCGCAACTCCGTCGGCCGATCGATGCTTTTTTTGACGCCGTCATGGTGATGGACAAGGATCCGTCCCTCCAGAAGAATCGTTTGGCTCTCTTGCTCGGGATTACGGAGCTTTTTTCCCGATTCGGCGATTTTACGCGGGTCATGGTGGACGAAGGCACAAAAGCAAAATAATTTCCCTCGGGCAGGTTCAAGATGTCGGCACCCCCCATGGATGACGGCCGTCTTCGGCTGGAGTTGCGGATTTACGCCCGCCGGGTGACGTGGGTGCTGGTGTTCATCGGCGGGTTGCTCTTCATCGGCGGCTTACGGTTCGCCAACGTTGATCTCGATGAATTGGGGTCGAGCGGCAAATATTTTAGGCCGGACCGGCATATCTGCTTGAAGACCGAATGGTTGGAAACAACCGTCGGTGAAAAAGACCGGGCTCAATTCTGCGTGGAATGGCTCGATCCGAGCGATCCGAGCGGAAACACCCATAAACTGATCGTGTCCGATCTGGTGATTGTGAAGGATAAGGACGGTAAGATTCATTCGCAGCACAAGTGGAAGGTCAATTTCCCGTTGATCGGAACGATGCTCTTCCTGGCTTTTCTACTCGTGATCGGGAAACGGGTCCAGAAGAATTTGATCGAGAGGCGTCGGGTCCGATTGGGACTTGAACCGTCAACCAACCAATCGACTGGAACCCCGACGACGGGATAATCCAAGGCCGCAACGGCGTGTAGGAGGAGGCGTCTGTGAAACAGAAAAAATACGTCTACTATTTCGGGACCGGCAAGGCCGAGGGGCGCGGCGACATGAAGGACCTCCTCGGAGGCAAAGGCGCCGGCCTGGCCGAGATGACTCGCTTGGGAATACCGGTGCCGGCCGGTTTTACAATCACCACGCAGGCCTGCGTTGAGTATTTCAAAAACGGAAAGCGGTTTCCCAAAGGAATGTGGGAGCAGGCGCTTCGAAATCTCAAAGATGTCGAACAGGCGATGGGAATGACCTTCGGCGATTCCGAACGACCGTTGCTGGTCTCGGTACGATCCGGGGCCAAGGCTTCCATGCCGGGGATGATGGACACCGTGCTCAACCTGGGGTTGAACGAGCAGACCCTCAAAGGGATTATTCGACGGACCGGAAACGAACGGTTTGCCTACGACGCTTATCGCCGCTTCATCACGATGTTCGGAAGCATCGTCATGGAAATAAAACGGGAGCAGTTCGAGCATCTATTGGACGAGGAAAAGAAACGAAAGCGGGCGAAGCTGGACACCGACCTGGGCGCCGAGGACATGAAATCCCTTACGGCCCGATACAAGAATTTGGTGAAGCATGAAACGGGCCGCGAATTTCCGGACGATCCGTTCGAGCAGCTCAAGATGGCGATCGACGCCGTTTTTAATTCATGGTTCGGCGCCCGCGCCGTCACGTACCGCCGTCTCCAAGGAATCCCGGACGGCTGGGGCACCGCCGTCAACATCGTCGCGATGGTCTTCGGGAATATGGGCGACACCAGCGGAACCGGTGTTGCGTTTACGCGGGATCCTTCCAACGGCGAGCGGCGGTTTTTCGGCGAATGCCTGATGAACGCGCAGGGAGAGGACGTCGTGGCCGGAATCCGGACGCCGCTGGCGATCGAGGCCTTGGCCAAGACGGTGCCGCCGGCCTACCGGGATCTGCTGCGCGTCTTTAAGAAGTTGGAGCGCCATTACCGGGACATGTTGGACCTGGAATTCACCATTCAGGAAGGAAAGCTCTATATGCTCCAGACCCGCGTGGGAAAACGCACCGGGCTGGCGGCCGTCAAGATCGCGGTCGATATGGTGAAGGAAAAACTGATTACAAAAGAAGAGGCGATTCTTCGCGTCTCGCCCGATCAGATCGCCCAGTACCTCTATCCGATCTTCGATTCCCAATCGGAATCAGCCGCCCGTCCGGTCGGAAGGGGGCTGCCGGCCGGTCCGGGTGCGGCGGCCGGCAAGATCGTCCTGACGCCGGACAAGGCGGTGAAAATGCGGGAAGACGGCGAGCGCGTGATCCTGGTGCGGCGCGAGACCAGTCCGGACGATATTCACGGCATGGACGCGGCGATGGGATTTCTCACGGCGAAAGGCGGCATGACGTCGCATGCGGCTGTTGTGGCCCGGCAGATGGGGAAAGTCTGCGTGGCGGGGTGCGAGGCGGTCGAAGTCAACGAGGCTGAGCGGACCGTAAAGATCGGCCCGGCCACGCTTAAAGAAGGAGACTCTCTTTCGATCGACGGTTTTACGGGCCAGGTCTACGCGCAGGATCTTCCCGTCGTGTCTTCCGAGGTGACCCAGGTCATTCAGGGAAAAATGAAGCCGCATCAATCGCAGAAGTATCGTTACTTTGCCACGATCCTAGGCTGGGCCGATCGGGTCCGTCGGCTCCGCATCCGGGCGAACGCCGACATCCCGGATCAGGCCAATATCGCGAGAGGCTTCGGCGCCGAAGGGATCGGTCTGTGCCGCACGGAACATATGTTTTTTGCGGAGGACCGCATCTCCATTATGAAGAAAATGATCCTGTCCCGGACTCGCGAGGAACGGGAGCAGTATCTGGACAAACTTCTGCCGCTTCAGAAGAGCGATTTTCTCGGCCTGTATCACAAAATGCAGGGCTATCCGGTGACCATCCGGCTGCTGGATCCCCCGCTGCACGAATTCCTTCCCAAGCGCGAAGAGTTGATGGTGGAAATCGCCGGATTGGAGGCCACGCGTGGTGATCGAGCCCTACTGGAGGAAAAGCGGAAGCTCCTGGCGCGGGTGGAGGAACTGCATGAATTCAATCCGATGCTGGGCTTAAGGGGATGCCGATTGGGTATTACGATGCCCGAGATCACGCGAATGCAGGTGCGCGCCATTATGGAGGCGGCTTGCGAGATCGCGCGCGAGGGGAAAAAGATCGTTCCGGAGATCATGGTCCCGCTGGTCGGGATGGTGACCGAGATGAGGGCCCAGAAGGACCTGGTCCGAAAAACCGCGGATGAGGTCATCAAACAATACGGCGTCAAGCTCAAATACCTTGTCGGCACAATGATCGAACTGCCCCGTGCGGCCGTGACGGCCGGTCAGATTGCGAAAGAGGCCGAGTTCTTTTCCTTTGGGACAAACGACATGACCCAGACCACTTACGGATTCTCAAGGGACGACGCCGCCAAGTTCATCCAATTTTATATGACGACGGCCGATCTCTGCCCGAACTGCCACAGTTCGGAGGTCGACAAGAAAACGAACACCTGCCGTTCCTGCGGATTTGTCATTACGGAACAACCGGCCAATATCATCGAGTTCGATCCGTTTGCCACGTTGGATCAAGAGGGGGTCGGTTATCTGATGCGTCTGGCGGCCGTCGCCGGACGGAACACGCGGAAGAATATCAAACTCGGCATCTGCGGGGAGCACGGCGGCGATCCGGCCTCGATCGAGTTCTGTCATCGAATCGGCCTGGACTACGTGAGCTGCTCGCCCTACCGCGTTCCGATCGCGCGCCTGGCCGCCGCGCACGCGGTGTTGAAAAATGATAAGAAGAAAAAGAGGGAGAAGCGGATCTGAAATATATCGTCATCGACCCCGCACCATAATCGATCTTCTGCCTGATCCCTTTCTTGGGTTGCGTCCGTCAAACTCCTGCTGTGGTATAACTTGAACAGCAAGCATTTTAAGTTGCTTGACTCTTGATGCCTCTTCGCTTATAACAAGCGCAGGGTATGTCGAAAAATCCTCTTACAGCAGATGAGACCTTCATGCGCCGGGCGCTGGAATTGGCGGAACGGGCGGCGGGCCGGACGAGCCCCAATCCGATGGTCGGAGCCGTCGTGGTCAAGTCCGGACGGATCGTCGCCGAAGGGCATCACCGCCGGGCGGGCGGACCGCATGCCGAGGCCGTCGCCTTGAGAAAGGCCGGTCCCCGGGCCACGGGCGCCACGCTCTATCTGAACCTCGAACCCTGCTGCCATCTCGATAAACGCACCCCGCCCTGTGTTCCGTTCATCATCAAACGTCGGATCCGAAGAATCGTCATCGGGATGCGGGACCCCAATCCCAAGGTGAACGGAAGGGGGATCGCGATGCTGCGGCGAGCAAGGGTTCAAGTCGTGGAAGGGGTCTTAAGACGGGAAGCGTTACGGCTCAACGAGGTTTATGTCAAGTACGTGACGACCGGCCGGCCGTTCGTGATCTCGAAAACCGCGATGAGCCTGGACGGAAAGATCGCCTCTGAGCAAGGTTCCGCCACGCGGATCACGGGGGAGAAAGCCCGGAGGGAAGGACATCGTCTCCGAAATGGGTCGGACGCCGTTCTGGTTGGAATCAATACCGTTCTGACGGATGATCCGCGGCTTTCGACCCGCCTTCCCAAAATAAAAGGACGCGACGCGGTCCGCGTCGTTGTGGACAGCACATTGAAGATTCCTCCCACCGCTCGTCTATTGACGCAGAAATCATGCGCCGGAACCATCCTGGCTACGACCCGCCGTGCCCATCCGGACCGGGTACGGGCGATCGAGTGGGCGGGCGCGACGGTCTGGATCGTCAAGGATCAGAACGGTCGTGTCAGCCTTCCGGAGCTGATGAGTCGATTGGGCGAAATCGGGATCACCAGCGTTCTGATCGAAGGCGGGGGCGAGTTGAACGCCTCGGCCCTTCGTTCCGGCATCGTGGACAAACTCGTCTGGTTCATCGCGCCGATCGTCGTCGGACGCAAAGACGCCGTCGGCGTCGTGGATGGACCGGTGACCGACGGGCCGGGAGAAGTCCTCCCGATCCGTGACCTTTCGATGACGCGGGTCGGCGATGATTTCATGCTGGAGGGGTATCTGTGAAGATCTTCGTGACCGGCGGCACGGGGTTTGTCGGCCGGGAGATTGTCCGCCAGCTTCATGGAGTCGGACACAAGGTCCGCTGCTTGGTCCGGGATGCCGAGCGGGCCAGGCGCCTTCTGCCGCCTGACGTCGAGTTGTATTCGGGGGATCTGAACGATTCGCAGGGACTGGCGGCCGGTGTGAAAGAATGCCAGGCCGTGATTCATCTGGTCGGGATCATCGTCGAGAAAGGACGATCGACGTTTGAGCGAATTCACGTTCAGGGAACAGAGGACCTTTTAAAAGCGACGGCGGAGGCCCGGATTCGGCGGTTCATTCATATGAGCGCGTTGGGCAGTCGTCCCAACGCGCCCAGCCGTTACCATCAAACCAAATATCGAGGAGAGCAGGCCGTGATCCAGAGCGGTCTGGACTGGACCATTTTTCGTCCTTCGGTGGTCTTCGGACCCGGAGATCAATTTGTTAACCTCCTCGCCCGCATCATCCAATCCGCTCCGGTCGTCCCGGTCATCGGTCGGGGGGAGTCCCGAATCCAGCCGATCAGCGTCCGGAATGTGGCCTCCTGTTTTGCATTGGCGGTTGGAAATCAATTGAGCTACCGAAAGATTTACGAGCTCGGTGGACCCCGGCGTTTGACCTACAACCAGATCTATCAAATCATCGCCCGTGTTCTCGACAAAAAGAAAAAAGCCGTCCACATCCCCGTTCCTTGGGTCAAACCGGGGGCGTTGATCTCGGAATGGCTGTTGCCGAATCCGCCGATTACACGGGAGCAGTTGATCATGCTGCAGGAAGACAATATCTGCGATCCGACCGATGCGGTACAAGACTTCGGCTTGGAACTGCAGGATTTTGAGGAAGGGGTTCGGGAATTTGTGAAACCGTAGCCGTGAGCGTCCCCATCGGGCGGCCGCAGATCGCCATGGCAATATCAAAAGGAGGGTTCGATGCGAAAGTTAATCCCGGTATTGCTGCTCGTGTGTCTCGCGGGCTGGATGAGTCCGGCTCGGGCGGTGGCGGATGAAAACAGTTTTGAGACGGTTTTCAAAGACGGGTTTTACGGTGGATTGGCCGGCGCCCTGGTAGGTGGCGCAGCCCTCGCTCTCCGGAACCATCCGGGCGATCACCTGAACTATCTCAGCTACGGCGCCGCGATCGGCGTGTTCGCGGGCGTGACCTTCGGGCTTGTCACGATCAGCCATTCATTGGCCGAGCTCGACGATCATCGGCTGGTTTTCCATCTTCCGACCCCGATGCTGGTATCCGGCCCGACGGGCCCGGCGCCGAACGAGGTGATCGGTTCCATCGGCATACTGACCGTCCGCTTCTGAAGTCCGTCCATTCATTATGGCCAAAACCGATTTCGGATCATCCTTCCGCCTCCTCTGTCTCATCGGGTTTCTTGCATTCGTCAGCTATGATTTGATTCGATCCCCGCTGCTTCCGCTTTTTGCGGAGCGGCTCGGAGCCCGTCCGGAAGCGATCGGTTTGATCGTGGGTGCCTCAACCCTAACCGGCGTCCTGCTCAAGCTTCCGGCGGGGACCTTGTCGGATCTCCTCGGCCGTCGTCGGCTCCTCTTTATCGGGCTGTCGGCCTTTGCTCTCGCTCCCTATTTCTATTTTGGAGTGAACCAAGTCTGGCAGCTCGTGCTCCTTAGAACGTTTCACGGTCTGGCCACGGCGGTCTTCGCTCCGGTGGCGATGGCCATCGTGGCGGACCTGTTTCGTGAAGGACGGGGCGAGGCCCTGAGCTGGTATGCCTCCTTCAGCCAGGCCGGCCGGCTGTCGGGGCGGATGATCGGCGGATACCTCCTCGTCTGGTCCGGATTCCAGCAGATCTTTTCGGTCTGCGCCGTTATCGGTGTCGTTTTGATCGTCCTGTTTGTGATGCTGAAGCTTCCGGATGATCGATCGTCGATATCGGTACGACACGAATCCGTCTCGGCTCTTTTCCAAGGACTCCGGGAACTGGGGCGCGATCATCGGGTGCTCGTGACAAGCGGGATGGAGGCGATTTTGATGACCGCCTCGGGCTCCCTGATGGCTTTTCTTCCATTGTATGGGATCCGTGTCGGACTGAATGCCGGAGAGGTCGGGCTTTTATTCGGCATGATGGGAATCGCTTCGATTTTGGCCAAGCCCGTCATGGGCCGTCTCTCGGATCGCATCGGCCGTCAACCGCCGATCATAGCGGGCCAAATCATCTGCGCGGCCGCCATGTTTTTCCTCCCATGGACGAAAGGACTCCTCGGTCTCCTTTTCCTATCGTTGATTTTCGGTTTCGGAGAGGCCGTGATCGGATCATCCACTTCCGCGATGGTGACGGATCTATGCAAACGGGAGTCTCTGGGGTCCGCGATGGGCGTTTTCGGAACGATCATGGATATCGGCCATGCCGGCGGACCGATCCTCACCGGCTTGATGATCGGGCTTTCCGGCTACACAAGCGCCTTCAGCGTGATTGGGGGTCTCCTTTTAGGGATGACCATCCTGTTCGCCGCGTCGGTCCGGCAGGCTTGAAACAGGATAAGGACTTGCCTCGCTCCCTTGGATTCCGGCGGTCCGGACGTATGAATATCTACTTCCCCTTTCTTTCGGCCGTGTTAAATCCCAGCATGGCATGAATCGGACAGTAGCCGAGAAGGCCCGTTCCGATTCCAAGCACGGCCACGAGTCCCAACAGCAGGCGAAGCGCCATATCATCGGCCGTGTAAGCGAAAGCGGCCGATGCGAAACCGACGGACAATCGGAAAAGACGGTCAAGACCCCCGACGTTCTTCTTCATGTATTCCTCCTCTCAATCAATAAAAACAGTCCGGCAGGATTACAACCTTTTGATCCAGTTGCGTGGATCGAGACCCCGCTTCCACAGACCACGGTAATTCAACCGGCCCTGGAGCACCTTTCCGTATTCCTTAAGCCATTGGGGATGATCGGCCGTCAGATTAAAAAGCAGGCGGGGAAAGCGATAGACGAGGGAGGCGATTCTGGAAGCGGCATGAAGTTCGGGATAGATTTCATTCCGGACCGTCTCACCGTAGCGGGCCAACGGCGTTTCCCTTTTCATGAAACCTGCGATAGCCTCAGCCGCCAACCGGCCGCTCCAAACGGCGTAATAAATTCCTTCTCCCAGGAAAGGATCCACCATTCCGGCCGCATCCCCAACCAGGACGGCACGGTGGCCGACGAGGGATACTGTTTTTGGTGAAAAAAGCGGAATGAGATGACCGGCCGTCTGCTCTTGTTGAGACGCTGGAAGCACGGGCTGAGCCCGGACGAGTTGGTCGTAATGGAAGCGGAGGTCTAGCCGGGTCCGGTGGAACGTAGCCACTCCGCTTGAAAGATGATCCGATTTAGGAAAGACCCAGGCGTAGCCCTGTCGGATGATGCCGATATCAATGAGAACGGAATCGCCGGACCAGGATCGACCGGGCGCCGGAGCCGCTTCGCTTTCCAGGCCCGCCCCCAAAAGCGCGGCATTATTGGGGAAGAGGGTTTTGGCCACCCGGCTGGGGGCCCCATCCGCTCCAATGACCGTGCGTGCTTCGTAGTCTCCGTTGGATGTTCTCACGAGGATCGAATTTTCCAGAGCGGTTAATTCCACGGCCGGCTCGTTCTCGCGAAGTTCACATCCTGCCTCTTGGGCCTGGTGCATCAAGTGGGCATCGAACCGGCTCCTCATGGTCATGTACGCCAACGGCGCGTCGAAGGAGATCTCGAAGGGCGTTTTGCCGTTACAGGTCATCACCAGTCGCGTGACGGTCTTCTCTACCGTTGCATGATATTGTCGTCCGAGCAGATGGTCGAGTCGAGCCGACAATCCCCCCCCGCAGACCTTGTATCGGGGATGGCTTTTCTTCTCCAGGGCGAGCACACGATAGCCGCGGCGGGCCAGTTCAAAAGCCGCGGTGGATCCGGCCGGACCGGTTCCGATGATGATGGTATCATGAATCATGCATCGCCCCCGCAGGGATTTTACCAGGGTCACGGTCGCACAATCAATCGCGTCAACTTCTGTTCGGATCGACAAGAGCCTCGACCATTGTTGTCCGGGAGAGGTTTTTCATGCGTCTGCTATACTTAAACTAATTGGAACTGCAGGCAAATTGTAGCCCAACAGCATCATAATGGGAGGAGGTGAGGACGTGCATTACATTGGGCCAAGCAAAATGCGCTATCTCGTTAAAAAACAATCATTATTTATCGGTTCTGCTCTTCTCCTTCTCCTTCAAACGACCCCGTCTTATGCGGGGGAGCCCGACTGGACCCTGGTGGGCACCCTGGCCCAATCATCCAAAACCAACAGCCAGCAGGATGAAATAAATCAACTGCGCCAGCGCGTAGAGATGCTTGAAGAAAGCGAAGCCACGGAGGAACTCCATCCGCAGTTCGGCTTGAATCTCGGCGCTTACGGCGATGTGAATTTTGTCACAAAAGATCGAGGGGAAGCCCATCCGGCCTTTGTATTAGGTCCCTTGGACCTCTACAGCACGGTCCAGATCGGGCCGCGGCTGACCTTTTTATCCGAGATGAATTTTGATTTTGATCAGGCCCCCGGCGAAGGTGATGTTGAGATTGAGAGGCTCTGGGTCGGGTATACGTTCAATGATCTCCTGACCATACGGGCCGGCCGACAGCATACGGCGATCGGTTTCTGGAATAACACCTATCACCATGGAAAGCTGCTCTTTCTTACGGTCGACCGTCCTTTTTTCTTGGCCTTTGAGGATGACGGGGGAGTTCTCCCGGTTCATATCGTCGGGCTGGAATTTTCGGGATCTCAAAATCGTCCGGGATTTCGATGGATGTACATGTTGGATGTCGGAAACGGTCATCAGATCAATCCCGACACCAAGAAACTGGTGCCGAATGTGACGGCGGATAATAATGCTGCGAAGCAGATCGCTTTGCGGCTGTCGCTTCAACCGGATAGATTGCCGGGACTGACCCTCGGAGTCTTCGGCACGGTGGACCGAATGGGCATCCAAGATATCAAAAACGTCGACGAGCGTGTGTATGGAAGCGATCTTTCTTACATTCACGACAAAATGGAATTTATTACGGAGTATTTCGAACTGGCGAATCTGGAGAAACACGCCGATGCCTACTACATTCAGTTGGGATACAAAGTCATCCGTGACTTCACGCCGTACGTCCGATACGAATCGCTGAATGTGAATCCGAACGATCCCTATTTTATGGAGCTTGAGAACAACACGGATCGTAATCAAAAGATCGCCGGCGTGCGGTTCGATATCGACGAGTTGAGAAGCGCACTGAAGTTTCAGTTCCGCCGCGACGCAAAGGAAGGAAGCAAGACGTTCAACGTGCTGGAGGCGCAGTGGGCTTTCAGTTTTTAAAACCGATCCTCTCATTTTTAAATGAGCGCGGCATCCTCATGGGTATCCTGGTTGCGGGCTGCCTTTTGTGCTCTCCCGTGAATCTACGGGCGGAACAGGTCGCCGTGATCGTGAAAAAGGATGGCCCGTTGACTCATCTTTCCAAGGTGGACATCCGGGGGATTTATCTCGGTGAAATCCGGTTTTCGGGAGGGATGCCGATCCGGCCGGTCCAGTATGCCGAGGGGCACGTGAAGGACGTCTTCCTCTTGGGTGTCGTCGGTCTAACCTCCAAGGACTACAAGTTGTATTGGGTCAAGAAACTGTTTCAGGAAGGTTTGACGCCGCCCATCGTTAAAGGCGATCCCGCAGAGATTATCGGCGCCGTCCATGAGGATCCATGGACGATCGGTTATGTGCCCAAGGAATTCATCAACGGGTCGCCGGACGTTCAGATTATTTACATCATCGAGGATGTACAACCGTGAAGCTCGGCATTCGGGAAAAGTTGCTCGGATCGTTTCTCGCGTTCAGCGTTATTTTTATCGTCTGCTTGGGCATTATTCTGCTGGAGGTGCAAGACATCGAGGTGAGGATGGGAGACGTCCAGCGAGAAGCGCACAAGGTCGAGTTGACGGATCATCTCCAGTTGCTCCTCCACATGTTCCTTCAGCCGGCCAACAATTATCTGATCTCGGGCGATGTCAAGGAAAGGGATAATTTCGACCAATTGAGCAACGAGATATCTCAGATCATTAAAGAACTCCAAACGTATCACGGAGACCATCGATGGGAAATGTTGTCCGGCGCGCTGAACCACGATGTTCTCCGGTTGAGCGAGATGCTGGTCACAATTTTGTTTACGGATCGGCCCGTTGGAAACCCGCGGGACGCGCAGTTGATTCAAGAGGCGACCGTTTTTTCAGGGAGTTTGATTAAAAAAGCGGACGCGTTTCATGATCTTTCCGAACAAGAAATGCTTCGAATGGTTCACGACGCACAATCCAGGAGTGAGAGGGTTAATTTCGTTTTCTATGGAAGCTTGGGAACGACCGTGCTTTTTTTTATTTTGCTCTCGATCTACCTTTCGCGGTCCGTGATCCGGCCGATCTTGGATCTCCATCGGGGCGCGCAGACCGTCGGTCAGGGCAACCTGGATTACCGATTGACGATCAAGACCAAAGATGAAATTGAAAATCTGGCCGGTGAATTCAATCAGATGGTAGAATCCATCTCCAGCATGAAGAAAGATCTCGATAAAAAAATCGAGCTGACCCAGCAACTGGCCATCACCGATTCATTGACGGGTCTGTACAATCGCCGCTTTTTCATGGAGAAATTAAGTGAGGAGGTCAAACGAAACGAGAGGTTCAACCATCCCATCTCCATTATTCTTGTGGATGTCGACGATTTTAAGGTTTACAACGATACCCACGGGCACTTGACCGGGGACGATTTGTTAAGAAGCCTGGCGGTGATTTTGAAGAAACACGTCCGGAGCGTGGACTTCGTCTGCCGAATCGGCGGAGAAGAATTCATGGTGATCCTTCCCGAAACAAACCACACCGCCGCTCTGAAAATTGCAGAGGGGTTGAGACAGGCGGTGGAGCAGTACCCGTTCGCCCATGAAGAGATGCAACCGTCCGGAAAACTGACGATCAGTCTGGGCGTCGCCACCAGCGTGAAGGGGGAAAAAGATCTGCTGAAACTGATCAAGTCGGCGGATGACGCCCTTTATCATGCGAAGAGGACGGGCAAGAACAAGATCGGAATGCTCAGTTGATTTTTCCTCATCGACGGACGTTCGTCGCTCGAAAACTACCATCCAGCACCATCCCGCCCGGTTTTGACAGCTCCAAACAATCTTTGGTATGATGGATTCATGTTTACCGGAATCATTGAAGAGATGGGCGTCGTCCGGGCTTTCAACCGGGATAAGAAGTCCGGCCGATTGTCCATCCTGGCCAAAGCCGTCCTGGAGGATTTGGCCTTGGGGGACAGCGTCACCGTGAACGGGGTCTGTCTGACCGTGACGGAAAAGAGTGAAGGGGAATTCTCGGCGGATGTCTCGCCCGAAACACTCCTCATCACCAACATGGATTCCTTAAACGTGGGGGATGCCGTCAATCTGGAGCGCGCCGTTCGGGTCAACAGCCGCCTCGGCGGTCATTTGGTGACCGGGCATATCGACGGCGTCGGCCGGATCAGGGACCGCCGCCAGGAGGACGAGGCGATCTTTTTCACAATCGAAATCCCGAAGGACCTGCTGCGGTATTGCGTCAGGAAAGGATCGATTGCCGTGGACGGGATCAGCCTGACGATCAATCAGGTATCCGACCGGGATATACAGGTCGCGATTATTCCCCACACCGCCAAAGCGACCACGCTCGGGTTAAAGGGCGTCAACGGCCGTGTGAATATCGAGTGCGATCTGATCGGAAAATATTTGGAACGCCTTCTTCAGGAACGCGGTTCGGAAGAATCTCCGCAAAAAGTCGATCGGGACTATCTTAGGCGTCGAGGATTACTATAGTGCCATGACGGCGCTCGCGGGGTGATTCCGCGGGCGGACCGGCGGGATCTACGGTTGACAAACCCCTCCGTTGTCTGTTATAGATAGCGTCACATAACACATTCAGGCCAAGGGAACCCCGTTGAAATCGGGGGCGGTCCCGCCGCTGTGAGTGGGGACGATGCCCGCATTAAAGTCACTGTCCGACAACGATGGGAAGACGCGGGCGGAGGACGATCCACAAGCCAGAAGACCTGCCTGAATGCGCGGCTCGTTTCCTTTCGATACAAGAGAGAAACGGGCTCACCTTAGGGTGAAGAAGCAGGGTGCAATCCTCAAGGGCTGGGTATTTGGCCTTTGAGGATCTTTTATGCGTTCTAAAGTCGTCTTTGCTGTTCTTCTTTTTCTCTTCAACGTTTACTCCGTATTCCTCGCATTTTCTCCTATCCAAGCCGAACCGCTTGTCGTGACGGATGATCTGGGCCGTTCGGTCCGGCTCGTGAAGTCCCCGGACCGGATTATTTCCTTGGCGCCCGCCCTGACCGAGATTCTCTTTTCTCTCGGCCTCAAAGATCGAATCGTCGGTGTTACGGATTACTGCAACTACCCGCCGGAGGCCTTGTCCAAAGCCAAGGTGGGCGGGTTGAATGCGAACATCGAAAGAGTCCTTTCCTTAAAGCCGGACCTGGTGGTCGGCGTTGCAGGATCGTACCAACAAGATAATCTGACCCGGTTCGAGCGATTTCATATTCCGTATTTTGTGGTCGATCCCTCTTCCTTGGAAAAAATTTTCGAAACGATCCTTGTTTTGGGCAGAATCGCCGACGCTCAGAAAACGGCCGAGGAAAAAGTTCGACAGCTTCGTGAACGGCTGAATTGGATTAGAAATGGAGTGCGGGCGGCTTCCTCGCCCCGCCTTCTCTACGTGGTGGATAAGGAACCCCTGATTTCAATCGGAAAAGGGAGCTACCTCAATGATCTGATCCGTGATGCGGGCGGCATCAACATCGCCGGGGGACTGAAGAAGGCCTACCCCATGCTCTCGATGGAATACGTGATTCAGCAGGACCCGCAGGTGATCATCCTGGCCATGGACGCCGATCGCCGACTGTCCGATCAAGAGAAGGGGTATTGGAGTCGATGGTCTTCTCTGTCCGCCGTTCGGGACGGAAAAATTTACAAGGTCGATCGGGATCTTTTAAACCGACCGGGGCCGAGAATCATGGACGGGCTGGAAGAACTGGCCCGGCTGCTTCATCCGACCGTCGATTTTGAATCGGGGCGATGAAATGCTCACCTTCAAACGATGGCTATCCGTTCTTTCTCTCCTGGGGCTGGGATGGATGATCACGGTTCTGATCTGTCTTCTCCACGGTACGGAGCCGATTGCATTGGCGGAAGCCGTCCGGATTTTCGCCTCCCGACTTTCACCGGGATCGGGAGGCGCGGTGGACCCCGGCAAGGGCGCCATTCTCTTGGATGTCCGTCTGCCGCGCGTCTTGCTCGCCGGACTGGTGGGGGGGACGCTGGCGATGGTGGGAGTGACCCTTCAGGCCTTGCTTCGCAACCCTCTGGCCGATCCCTTTGTGATCGGCATCTCGAGCGGGACGGCCTTGGGCGTCGTCTGTTTTCTTTTGTCGGGTCTCAGCGTGACGTTCTGGGGAACGACGGCCTCGCCGCTCTTCGGTTTTACGGGCGGACTTCTGACGCTGTTTTTTCTCTATCGCCTGTCCCGCGTTCACGGCCGGATTTTTGTTCAGACGCTCCTGCTGGGCGGGGTGATCATCAACGCCATGCTCTCGGCCGTGATCATGTTCATCACGTACATGGTGGACGCAGATAAAGTAATGGGGATCGTTTACTGGTTGATGGGGAATCTGGGATCTCTTGATTTCAAAGCGCTGGCCGTGGTGGCCTTGTACGCGCTGGCCGGCATGGTTGTGCTCTTCAAATCGGCCAGAGGGTTGAACCTGCTGGCTCTCGGGGATGAGACGGCGGTCACCCTCGGTCTGGATGCCGAGCGGACGAAGCGGGTCGCCTTTTTCGCTTCCGCTTTGTTGACGGGGGCCGTGGTGTCGGTCAGCGGGCTGATCAGCTTTGTCGGCATCATGATTCCGCATGTCCTTCGGATGGTGATCGGGCCGGATCATCGCTTGCTGCTTCCGGCCTCGGTTTTGGGGGGCGGGATTTTTCTAATGGCGGCGGATACGATCGCCCGCTCGCTGATCTCGCCGACCGAGATTCCGGTCGGGGTGATTACGGCGCTCTGCGGCGGGCCTTTTTTCCTTTTCCTTCTCTGGAGGGGAAGATCGAGATATTGGAGCGCATGATTCAAGAAGGAGGTCACGACCCCGAGATGTCTTCCATGTATACATTAAAGGGGGTGGGTTTTCGGTACGAAACGGAGTGGGTCCTGAAGGACGTCGATCTGACGATCGAGCGTGGAGAAATCGTCGGTCTGATCGGCCCCAACGGCTCCGGAAAGACGACCCTGCTGAAGATTCTGGGACGGCATCAACGGCCGGCGGAGGGCGAGGTCCGGCTGGGGTCGGATGACCTCTCGACCGTTCCGCCCCGCGCGCTGGCCCGTCGGGTGAGCACGGTGCCTCAGGATCACTCCATCGCGTTTTCTTATACCGTTTTGGAGATAGTTTTGATGGGACGCTATCCCTATTTGAAAGGATGGGCCTTTGAGAGCGCGGAGGATCACCGCATCGCCCGGTCGGCGATGGAACGCATGGGCGTGGATTCATTCGCCCACCGGCTTTTCACCGACCTGTCGGGCGGGGAAAAACAACGCGTCATCATCGCCCGCGCCTTGGCCCAGCGGGCGGAAGTCCTTCTGTTGGATGAGCCGGCGACGTTTCTGGATCTTCACCATCAGGCCGGGATTTACGGGTTGCTTCGGGAACTGAATCGGGACGACGGAATTACGGTGGTGGTTGTCTCGCACGACCTGACCATGGCCGCCCAGCTTTGCCGGAGGTTGCTCCTTTTAAACAAGGGAAGAATCATTCGACTGGGAACGCCATCCGACGTGTTGACGGAACGGGTGATCGAAGAGGTCTATCGTTGCGGAACTCTGGTGGATGCGCACCCGACAACCGGTCGTCCGAGAGTCACCGTGATCCCGGATTGGAAAGAGGCACGAATTCCGCGGCCCCCTTCCATTGTATGAGAATGTTAAATCGAATTTCTTGGAAATTTGTTTCGGTTTCGGTCGGGTTTCATCTACTGATCGGCGGGCTGCTTTTCTGTTTTTTATTAAATCCTCCGCCGACTCGTCCGGCCGTTTCCGTGGTGCAGGTCCGCTTGGCGGATCCGATTGAAAACCGTCCGGCCAAAGCCAAGACCCTGCAACCGCTTGAAGGTCGACCCGTGTTGCCGACCGTTGTGCCGGTTCGACCGGAATCCTCCGTGCCGGGTGAGCCTGCAACCCCAGACGGCTCGCACATGGAGAATCAAGCGACCGTATCGGAGACGGTCCCTGTGCCGATTGTGAAAACGCCGCCGGAAGAGCAGCGGCCGATCTCGAGCGGGTCATCTTTGATTGAGAACGCGCAGGCCCGGATTGAGCCGACCGCGGAGGGGGGCCTAAGGTCCGATGAGTTATCGCGCTTCCTTCAAGACGTTCAAAATCGTTTGGAGGAGGCCAAACGATATCCGTGGCTGGCCAGGGTAGAAGGCCAAGAAGGAACGGTCCGCGTTCAATTCATGATCGATCCCGCAGGAAAAGCGCAGGATATCCGGCTCCTCGAATCGTCTCGATCGAGCATTCTGGATGAAGAAGCCGTCGAAACCGTGAGGCGGGTGGGGCGTTTTTCTCATTGGCCCGTTTCATGGAATAAAAAGATTCAGGTTCAGGTGCCGCTGGTATTTCAACTGAATCAACCCTGAATGAGAACGAAAGGAGGCTTGTTATAAGATTTAAAACGGTCGGATGGATTCCGGGAACTCCGTGATTCCGAGCTTAGGCGAGGAAGAATCGGAGACGGGGCCGCCACTGTGAGCGGGGACGAATCCCCGGGTATGCCACTGTCTTGAGAACGGGTTGGGAGGGGACAACAGAAGCCCTTCCAAAGAGACGGGAAGGCGGGGAGGAGAACGATCCGCAAGTCAGGAGACCGATCCATCCGATATAAACGCCACGCATTCTTTTCGCAACCGGAAGGAGGTGCAGGATGAAATTTGTTTGTGCGGGAATCTTGACGGGGTTATTGTTGGGAACGGGTCTTACGGCGACGGCGCAGGATGCCGCCGGCACGTTGGAATTGAACCCGGTCGTGGTCACGGCCACGCGGCAGGAAGAGAAGGTCCTCCAGGTTCCGTCCCACGTCACCGTGATCACGCAGGAGGACATCCGCGGGACGAACGCGACGAACGCCGGAGATCTGCTCAGGACCGAGGCCGGACTTTGGGTCGCCAACACCAGCGGGTCCGCGCCGTCCGGCATGATCATCGACGGACGAGGATTCAACAACGGCGGAGGCAACGGCGGACGGATACTCGTCCTGGTCGACGGCCGTCGCGCCAACTTGGTCGACACCAGCAACCCGGACTGGGCCTCGATCCCGGTTGAGGCCATCGATCGGATCGAGATCGTCCGCGGCCCGTCCGCGTCGTTTTACGGAGACAACTCGATCGCGGGCGTGATCAATATTATCACCAAAACCGGAGCGAAACAGGCTTATACGGACCTGTCGTATGAAAGCGGCAGCTATGACTTCTCAAAACGCAAGGCGGCTCTCTCCGAAACCTCGGGGGCCTTCGGTTACTATCTTTACGGCGGCTATGAAACAAGCGACGGTTACCGCGAGAACAGCGATTACCGGGCGTCGAATTATATCGGAAACCTGAGTTATAAGATCAGCGATTTTTCGACGGTTCATTTGCGGTCCGCTTATATCAGCAATGATTATTTGTTGCCCGGCAGCCTCACGCAGGACGAGATCGATACGGTCGGCCGGCGCGGCTCGGTGACCCCTCTGGATCATGCGGGAACCAACCAGGGGCGGATCGATCTGGCGTTTGATTCGTATCTGGATCGGAATCAATGGATGGAGCTGACGGCCGGCCAAACCCTTCGCGGCGAGGGATCGCTGACGACCATTCCGAATTCGGGTTCGACCAATCTGGATGACGACAGCCGGTCGGTGGCGCTCTCCGGAAAGTATCGAATCACCGGTCCGATTGCGGGGGGCGAAAATCGTTTCCTGTTGGGAACCGATCTGCTCAAGGAAGCCATCCGGGCGAAAAGCTTTAACGATTATCCCGATCCCAATTTCCCGTTCATCACGGTTGAAAATACGGATTACGGGCGCCGGTTGATCGGGGCGTACGCAAGCGAGGAGCTTCCGATTCTGTCCGCGCTGACCCTGAATGCGACCGGCCGGATGGACTGGTCCCGGTTTACGTTCTCGCAGGCGACGACGGACTTGACGGCCAGTGCGATGAGCGAAGCGTCCGGGAATCGGTCCTTTCGCGTGTGGAGCCCGACGGTCGGCCTGACCTACCTGACCTCGCCTTCCACGAGTCTGTTCGCGTCCTGGTCCAGAACCTTCCGCTTTCCAAACCGGGACGAACTGACCGGACTTTTCGGCGTGACGCCGGAACTCGATCCGGAGCGGGCGACCACGTACGAGGCGGGAGAAAAAATTCAGGCCGGATCGGCCTTCGAAGGGACCCTTTCCCTTTTCCGGACGGATGTAAAAAATGAAATTCTCTTTGTCCCTCCGGCGATCGGCGCTTCGGCATTCGGTGTAAATGAAAACGTTCCCGAGGTGAGGCATGAAGGAATCGAGGCCTCGGCCGCGGTCCGGCCCTCTCCGACGTTTCGCGTCAGAGGGAGCTACGCATTTACCCGGACCGAAATTCAACAGGGTCCGTTTGACGGGAGTCATCTGCCGATTACTCCGAGACACGCGGGTAGCGTCACGATGGACTGGGGGCAGGATCAAGGCTCGATTCTCTCCGTGACGGGCCGATTCGTCGGAAATCGGATCCTCGCCAACGACCTGGCCAATCAGCAGGAGAAACTTCCGGCTTATTCGGTCTTGGACGCGAAGTACAGTTATCGGGCCGATTACGGCGAGGTTTTTTTCGGGATAAACAATTTTCTGAACCGTAAGTACGATGATTTCGGAGGGGTGGGAGGGTTTCCGTTCGGCAGCCGGATCGGGTTCAATCCGGCTCCGGAGCGAAACTACATCGGCGGAGCGACCATCCGATTTTAGCGAAGGAGGCGAAGGGGGAATGATGAGAATCACACGGGTCTACACGCGGACCGGCGATAAGGGGAAAACACGTTTGGCCGGGGGACAGATGATCTCTAAGGATCATCTGCGCATCGAAGTTTATGGGACCGTGGATGAACTGAACTCCGCCGTCGGCGTCGTGCGGGCCTTCAACCGGCCGCGGATGAAGCGGCTTTCCCAGGCCCGGAAGCTTGAGACCGAACTCCACCGTATTCAAAACCGCCTCTTCGATATCGGAGGGCTGCTCGCGACACTGCCCCGGGATCAAAAGCGGTTCCGGAACATGCCCAAGATAACGTCCGACGAAGTGAGCCATCTCGAGAAGTTGATGGACGCCTGTCAGAGGGAACTAAAACCGCTGGAAGAGTTTATCTTGCCGGCCGGTGATCCGGTCACGGCTTTTCTTCATCTGGCCCGGACGATCTGTCGTCGGGCCGAGCGGCTCTGCGTTCGGCTGGATGCCCGTGAAGGGGTGGCTCCGACGATCCTTCAATATCTGAATCGTTTGAGCGACGCCTTTTTTGTGCTGGCCCGTTGGATCGGCCGGGCGGGGGGGGAACGGGAGACGCTCTGGGAGCGCCCTTCCGCATCGAAAGGGTGATCCTTTTCGGTTTTTTACATCGACCGGACAACTGTTGCAACGCGGACCCTGTTGCCGTATAATTCTTCCATGAAACTCCCATGCCCGATCTGCCATAAATCGGTGGAATGGAGAAGCAATGCGTTTCGACCGTTTTGTTCCGAGCGCTGCCGAATGACCGATCTGGGAAACTGGGCGCTTGAAAAGTATCGGATCAAGACCGAAAACAAAGCCGACGAACAGTCCGACCAACCCGCGCCGTCCGATACCGCCGATGCCGAAATTCATCACCGTCAAAAAAGCTGAGCAGGAGCACCGGCAGGCCGCCCGCTATCTGAAGAGCTCGCTGGTCTACTCGTCCGCGCTGATTGGACTGATCTCGCTGATCCTGGGCTACGGGAGCCTCCTCTATTTGATGTTCAAGGGCCGGCCCTTGACGGAACTTCTCATCGACAGTCTGATTCTGCTGTCGTCCGGTCTGGTTGTGGGACTTTTCCAGGCCGGCTATCAACATTATCTTTACAATACGCATCCGGACTATTTTGCCGACCGCATGCGGCGGGCCGAGTTAAGGCTGTCCCGCCAACTCAAAAAGCTCGGGGATCCGATTAAGGTCGAACATCCCGGGCGTTGGGCCGTGCCTTATCTGTATCTCATCGGCTGGCTTGCTTTCGCGGGCCTGATCGTCATCTACACCCCCAAATTAAATGTGCTTTCGGTCGTCTTTCTCCCGATGGCGGGTTTCTTTAACGCGAGGTTTTTTTATCTGAAGCGGCTGATAAAGTAATGGCCCCGCCGAATCGCGGCCTGTTCGTCTAGGGGAGAAGGCCCTTGCGAGCCGGCGGGTCCAGAGTCAGAGGATATGCCTCCTATCGAATTTCTCCAGGATCTGGTGGTCATTTTCGGGTTTTCCATCGTCGTCGTCCTGATTTTCCAGCGCATCCAGCTTCCTTCCATCATCGGATTCCTGATCGCCGGCGTGGTCGTGGGACCCTACGGTCTGAACCTCATCGACGATGTGGGCCAGGTGAGGGTTCTCGCCGAGATCGGCGTGGTCATGCTTTTATTCACGATCGGTTTGGAGTTCTCGCTGGCGCGGCTGTCGCAGGTGCGCGCCTTCGCTCTGAGCGGGGGCGCGCTTCAGGTCGGCCTCACGATCGTCCTGACGGCCTCGGTCTTCTTGGGTCTTCAGCAATCGATCAAGGCCGGCATCTTTTGGGGATGTCTGTTGGCGCTGAGCAGCACCGCGATCGTCCTGAAAATTTTGATGGACCGAAACGAACTGGACGCGCCGCACGGCCGGCTTTCGGTCGGGATCCTGATCTTTCAGGATCTCATCGTGGTCCCGATGATGTTGGTGACGCCTTTTTTGGGAAACGGCAACGGAAGGTCGGAATCAACAGGCGCGATCCTCCTCACCCTGGTGGAGATGGTGCTTCTGCTTGGAGTTCTCCTCCTGGCCGCGCGATGGGTCGCGCCGAAGCTTCTGATGTGGGTTGTCCGGACCCGGAACCGGGAAATATTTGTGATCGCCGTGATCCTTATTTGTCTTGGGATCGCGTGGCTCACATCCCGAATCGGCCTTTCGTTGGCCATCGGGGCGTTCATCGCCGGGCTGGTGATTTCGGAGTCGGAATACGGCCATCAGGCGCTGGCCGAAGTGACCCCGTTTCGGGACAGCTTCAACGGTCTTTTTTTCGTCTCGATCGGGATGCTGCTTGACCTTCGCATTCTGGTGAACGATCCCGTCCTGATTCTTGGTGCGGCCGCGGCCGTAATGATTCTCAAAGGACTGGTCGCGGGCGGGGTAACCCTGGTCATGGGGTATCCCATCCGCGTCGCGGCCCTGGTGGGCCTCGCGCTGTTCCAGGTCGGGGAATTCTCCTTCGTCCTGGCCCAATTCGGACAGGATCAGGGCGTGCTGGGCGAGAAACCGTATCAACTTTTTCTGGCGATTTCGATCCTGAGCATGGTCGCCACCCCCTTTGCCATCCGGCTGGGGCCGCCGCTGTCCGATCGGGCCGAATCCTTCCGTCCTCTCCGGAGATTGTTCGGAACCCGGCAAATGAACAATTTGCAGCCCAAGGATCTGGCGATGAAGGAACATGTCATTATCGCCGGATATGGTTTTAACGGCCAAAATCTTGCGAAGGCCCTGACGGAAGCGGGGATTCATTATGTCGCGGTCGATATCCACGGGGATCTGGTCCGATTGGGCCGCGCCCAAAATATTCCGATTTATTTCGGGGATGTCACGCGGCCCGAAGTGCTCCGTCATCTGAGAATCGACACGGCCAAGACGCTGGTGCTGGCCCTCTCGGATCCGTTTGCGCTGCGCCGGGCCTTGCACGTTGCCCGACAGGCGAATCCGTCGTTGCTGATCATCGCACGTTCGCGCTACGTCCGGGACCTGGACGAACTGTACCGGTTGGGCGCCAACGACGTGGTGCCGGAGGAACTGGAAAGTTCGGTCGAGATCGCCGGGCTCGTCCTCAACCGACACGGGGTTCCTCGCGGACAGATTACGCTGAAACAGGACGAAATCCGGCGGGAAGGTTACTCCAGCCTGACACGCGCCGCGATCCAGCCGATGATCACGAAAGAGATCCTCCCGCCCGAAGTCGAAGTGTTCCGGCATCGTCTGCTGCCGGATTCGCCGGCGGTCGGTCAGAGTCTGGCCCAGCTGGGGCTGCCGGTTCGCACCGGCGCGATCATCGTCGCCGTGATTCGAGAAGGAGAGACCCGATCCAATCCGGGCGGATCGTTCATTCTGGAAGCGGAGGACGTCCTAGTGCTGGCCGGCGTTCAGGAGGTGATAAAGCAGGCGATCATCTATCTGGATGAAGGCGATCGCGGTCGCACGATGCCGCCGGAACCCGACGGAGGAAACCCCGCCCCATCGGCATGAGAACCATCGGGATTCCTGAAATGGCCCTTCCGAACCAACGTGAAAGCACACCCCCCGCTGCGGGATTACTGCCTGATACCAAGATACAGGTAAAGTCCGACCGCGAGAAAGAGAACATTGGCCGTCCCGCCGGCCAGAAACGGCGGGATCAATCCGGCGTGGCCCAGCGCGAGCGCAATGGAAAGAACGATCCAGTAGCAACTGCCGATCAACAGACTGATGCCGACTCCCCGCGCGATTCCCCGTGATCTTGTTTCCACCAAACCGAACGGGATCGCCATCAAGCTCATCACGAAATTGACAAAAGGGAGGGAAACCTTGTTATAAAGATCCACCCGGTAACGTCGGACGTCGTAGCCGTCCTTGTCCAGGAGCTTGATGTATCGGTTGAGCTCCTTGAACTTCATTTTATCGGTGTCGATGTCCAGACCTTTAAATTCTTTCGGCTTCCGCTCCAGCGCGACCGTCTGTTTTTCAAAAGAGCTTTCAGTCATATTCCCATCCGTTAAAAAGTCGAGGGCCCGACCTTGATACATGGTCCACGTTCCGTTTTCGTATTGGATGCGTTTGGCCTCGATCCGTTCTTCCAGGGTAAAGTCGTCTCGAACCTTGTAAATCGTCACATCGTGCAATACGCGGTTGATCGGATCGGCCAGACGAATATTGAGAAAGGTGTGACGTCCGTCGCGCAACCAGAGCTGGCTTTGACCGTAATAGGCTTGCTCGGCGAACTTTTTTATTTTTACAAAACGTACGAAGTCCGTCTTTTGCCTTGTCAGGGGAACGAAGGAAAGGTTGCACAAACCAAGAAAAAGGCTGAGTGCGAATGCGAGGATCAGTATCGGCGCGGTCGCATAGAGCAGGCTAACCCCGTTGCTTTTCATCGCGACGATTTCGTTGTGCCTGGAAAGGAGACCCAGATGAATCAGTGTGGCTACCAGCATGGCGATCGGTGCGACATCAAAAACGGTCTTCGGGATTTTAAGTCCGAAGTATAAAAGAATGAGCGGGAATGAAGCGTTCTCCTGAATCAACCGTCCGATCTTGCTGAAAAAGTCGATGGTGGTGTAGACCAGGACGAGCATCGCCAGGCAGAGGAGCAGGATCTTGATATATTCGCGGAAGATATATTTCAGTAAAATAGGCATGGTGAATGCCTCCCTCATCGCCCGCCGGGCCGAAGCGATTGGATGAACAGCCCCCGGCTGGGTCCCGCAATAAAGAAGATCGCGAGGAGGGTCATAAGTATATTCGGCGCCCATGCCGCGATCAACGGGGGCAACAAGAGGGACGTAACCAGGAAATCCGAGACCATCATGAACAGATAATAAAGCAGGGCCATGGCGATGCCGAGCGCAAAACCGCCGAGACGGCCGCCTTGTTTAATCACCAATCCAAGAGGAATCCCGATCATCCCGAAAATCAGACAGGAGAAGGGAAAGGAATAGGTTTTATAATATTCCTCCAGCGTTCTCAGCTCGCTGCGATCCAGAGTTTGAGCGGCGGTCATTTTCGCCTTGATCTGCTGGATTCTCGTTGAGGTATCGGTGTCTTCGGATGAGCGCTTGGCGATGGCCGCCAGATCCAGTTTAAATTCGTATTTTTTGAACGTGATCCATTGATGGCGGGACGGATCGCCGCTTTCACGGTGTTGGCTGCCGTTGAGCAATCGAAGGCCGACCATGTCCGACGTCGGGTCGCTCAGAATCGTCCCTTCCTGCGCCAAAATCAGAACCGGCTGGGCCGAATCCCTCAGATCGTAGATCATGATGCCTTTCAGCCGTGTGGGCTCCGGCATGTCATCGACATAGATCATCATGTTGTCCAAGGGCTCGTTGAAAATGCCGGGCTCGAGCCCCAACGAAAACTCCTGTTTCAACAGATCCATGGCGGCCGACTTCATCGAGTGGCCAACCCACGGCTGGGCCCATGCGGACAGACTGAACGTCAAGGCGAAGGTCAGGACCGTGAAAACTTGCACCGGAAAGGCTAATCGGGACAGGCTGACACCGCTGGCCATCAAGGCGGTAATTTCATGGTCCGCCATTAAACGCGAGAAACTGATGATCGTTGCGATCAAAACGCCCATGGGAATGGCGATGACCAGAAAGGTGGGAAGGAGATAGACAAATATTTTCCCGACGGTCGAAAAGGATACCCCTTTGTTGATGAACAGGTCGGTCAACTGCACCATTTGTTCGATCAGCAGGATCATCATCAAGGCCGATAGGGTGAGCACGAAGGGGGTCAGAAGTTCGAAAAAGACGTAGCGATCCAGAAGTTTCCACATGGTTCATTTATATCGAAATTGTCGGGATTTGTAAAGACGATCCGAATCACCGCCGGAAAAAAATCTTGACAATGAAAAATGACTGTGTTAATTATGACCGGGTTGCAGTATTTATTTAGAAAATATTGTCGTCCTTTGTGGAAAAAAAATGGCGTGAGGCTTCAACAAGACCGCGGGAAATCCATGCCGCGGTTTTTTTATTCGTATAGTTACTTCATAACGTCCGCGTAAAGAAAGGGGGGCTTGTGAAAAGCAAAGGCACGGTGAAATGGTTTAACGACCGCAAAGGATTTGGGTTTATAAAATTAGACGATGGAAAGGATGTGTTTGTGCATTATTCCGCGTTACAAGGCGAAGGATTCAAGACCTTGAAGGAAGGGGAAGCGGTTGAATTTGATGTCGTTGATGGCACGAAAGGACCTCAGGCTGCGAATGTGACTCGTCTAACTCCTTGACAGATCTGGATTTCTAAAAAGAAATATCTTGAAGAAACCGTTTCTTCTTACAGGTTTACCTCTACAGCAGAATGGATTGCCGGCCCTCTTGAATTTGCCTATTCCCCCTGAATCGACAGACTCTTCCGTTGTTTGACTTCCATACTAACTTCTGGTATTCTTTAAAAAAAGTGTCACCCGAGGTTGATTTTGGCTGATAAAGCGACGATAGTGCAAAATGCCCAGCGCTACATGGCGAAAGGGCAGATAGATAAGGCCATAGATGAATGGCAGAAACTCATCTCTGAATCTCCCAATGATGGCAATATTTACAATACCATCGGGGATCTATTACTCAAGAAAAACGACCTTTCCAAAGCGGTTGATGCCTACCTGAAGGGAGCAGAAGTTTTCCGTTCCGCCGGTTTTGCTCTCAAGACCATCGCGATCTACAAGAAATTGATCAAATTGGTTCCCCAGCGATTGGACATCATGGTCAAATTGGGCGATCTCAACGCCGAACGAGGATTGGTCGGTAATGCGGTTGAAGACTATCTTTCGGCCGCAAAACAATTTATCCAGGATGGAGATGTCCGTGGGGGTCTTGAGGTTTACCGAAAAATTGCTAATTTAGACCCGACCAATACAACCATTCGTTTGAAATTGTCGGATCTTTGTTTAAAAGAGGGGTTGCAACAAGAGGCTGTTGCCGAGTACTTAAAGGTCGCCGAATCGTATCTAAATAATAACCAGGTCAAGGAAGCCCACGATCTTTTTGAACGCGTCTTAAAACTGGATCCCAAAAATGAAGCCGCCCGCAAGCAGATAGGCAAGGACGCCTTGCCCGAAGAAGCCCCTTCAAAATCGGGTTTAATTTCCAAAGAGCATCTGCTTTCAAAGATTGACGCTTTAATCAACGAAAACAGGCTGGACGATGCACGGAAATTCTTGGATCAATTCATTGAGCAGAATCCGGACGATCCCCTGGGTCCCCATAAACTCGGAACGGTCGTATTGAAGACGGGGAACATGGATGAGGCCTTCAACTTGTTTAAGACGGCCGTTCAAGGGTATATGAACCGAACCGAATACGGGCAGGCCGGCAAGTTGATGAAGGATTATCTTGAAACGGATCCGGATCGGGTCGAAGCCCATCTTTTGCTTGCCGAGGCCTATGATCGCGGCGGAAATCCCCATCTGGCCGTTTCGGCATATGCTCACGTCATCGATGAAGACTTGGCTTCCGGAGAAACGACGCGGGCCAGGGAGTTATTCGGAAAGATCAAAGGGCTTGAACCGGAGCACCGCGATGTCCGGCGCTTGCGGCATGCGTTTGAAGCTACGGAAGCGTCTCAGCCCCATATCGTTCTCCCCGAAATGAATCCTCCGATCAATCCGACCGTCCCTCCGATAGCGCGGGAATCGGAGGAGGCCGTTGAGATGCGGACCGACTCGGAAGTCGATGCGCCTTCCGCCGAGCCGACTCCGATCGTTGATCCGGCCGCGCTACAGAGCCTTTTCACCGAGGCCGAGGTCTATCTAAAATACGGCTTATCGCAGAAGGCCATCGAACAACTGGACCAAATTCTTGCGATGGACCCTGAAAATGAAATGGCCCACCAGCAACTCAAGGAAATATACAAGAACGAAGGACAGACCGAAAAGGCCGTGGAAGAATGCTTTCTCTTAATGGAAATCTACAAAAAAGCGGGCGATATGGAACGTCGCATGGCCGTTCTGGACGAGGCGAAAAGCATTGACCCGGAGAATCCAAGAATCCGCGAGGCGACGAACCTGGCCCCGATCTTGGACAGCGGCAGGATGAAGGCGATCTTGGCCGAAGAGCTCGTCGATCATGACTCGGCTCCAGCTGCATCCGAAATCGAGTCGGTTAAACCGGAATCCGAATTGCATGAAGACGTTCAGGTCGGACTCTCCTCTCCCTCGCTTCATGAGCGGGAAAGGGTGGCCGAACAAATGGCCGAGGCCGATTTCTATCATCAACAAGGCCTTCGGGACGAGGCGAAAAAAATGTACGAGCTTATTTTAGCTCAGAAACCGGATCATTCGCCCGTGAAGGAGAAACTCGATGCCATCGCAACGGAAGAGGTTCAGGAAAATGCACTGAAATCCCAACAAACCAAGGTCCTCCAGGAAGCCGAGGCCGTCGCCGAGCCCCCTCCGACCAAACCTGAAAAGGAAATCCATCGTGCGGCACAAACGCCCATGGAGTCAAAACCGGTCAAAGTAAAATCGGCCGATGAGCGTCTGTTGGATGAAGAATTGGATAAGTCCTTCGCTCCTTTCATGAGCCATGAAACGGAGGAGTCCGCCAAGGCTTCCAAATACGCGGTAAATGAAACAGATGATACCATTGACCTGGAATCACTTTTGAAGGAGACCGAGGAAAGGCAGAAAGATTCCGATCAAGTGGCCAAACCTTCACGAGAAGACAAAGACCACAATAAAGATTTTGTTAATGTATCCGATACATTAGACGATATCGTAAAAGATGATTTTGAAATAGGTTCGTCCGGTGATGTTCAGGAAGAAGAGTCGGTCAGCCAGCAACTTGACAGCATCTTTTCGGAATTCCAGAAAGAGGTGGTGCAAGTTGATGATATCGATTACGAGACCCACTATAATTTGGGAATCGCCTACAAGGAAATGGGGCTTCTGAATGAAGCGATTATCGAATTCAAGCAGGCCATGAACGGGCCGGAACGCTTCATTGATTCATGCAACATGCTGGCGGCATGCCATCAGGAGAACGGCAATCATTCGGAGGCGATCAAGCTTCTGGAACGGGCTCTTTCAGACCCTCAATGCGGCGAGGCTCAGGGCCAATGGCTGCGGTACGACCTGGCCGCCCTTTATGAGAAGGAATCGCGACCGGAAGAAGCCCTGGCCCTATTCGGTGAGATCGCGAAGGTTGATCCTAATTTTAAAGACGCTGCCCAACGGATTAAACATCTGGAAGGGATGCTTGGAAAACCTAAACGGAAGGCGTCGGCAACTCCGGTAAAACGGGATGAAGAAGATGAAGATGTGGATGCCATGATGGAGCGGATTTTCGGCGATTCGTCTCCGGCCACCAAGGCGCAAAGCGGCCAAGGTGCCGGCCGGGACGGTTTAAAAGACGACTCCAAGAAGAAGGATCGGATATCTTATCTTTAAGGACGACGCCGCGCGATGAGCTATCTTGACCATTACAATCTCAAAGAAGAGCCATTCTCAACTTCAGTCGACAATCGGTTTTATTACAACAGCACGCAGCACGCGGAGGCGCTGGTCCGGCTCAAATACGCGGCCGAGCAGAGGAAAGGCCTGGCGCTTCTGGTCGGGGATGTCGGAGCCGGAAAAACCACATTGGCCCGAAGGCTATTGGATGAGCTGGATGAAAGCAGCTACGAATCCGCCCTTCTGATTGTTATCCATAGCTCGATCACCTCCGAATGGCTTCTTCGAAAAATTTCGGTTCAGTTGGGCGTCGAGAAACCGGCCGAGGGTAAAACGGACCTGCTCGGACAGTTGTACAACCGCCTGGCGGAGATTCATGATAAAAAGAAAAGAGCCGTCGTCCTGATCGACGAGGCGCAGATGCTCCAGACCAAGGAGGTCATGGAGGAGTTTCGCGGTATTCTCAATATTGAATTGGACGGTCATAAATTAATCACCTTCATTTTATTCGGCCTGCCGGAGGTGGACCAGCATCTGGCGCTCGATGAACCCTTGAGGCAGCGGGTGGCCATCCGCTATCATCTCCAGGCCTTTACGGAAGGATCTTCCGAGGATTATATGAAATACCGGCTCCAGATCGCCGGCTGCAAAAAGGACCTCTTCACCAAATCGGCCTATTCGGCGGTTCATCAATTTGCCAAAGGCATCCCCCGCCTCATCAACACACTCTGCGACAACGCCCTCCTGGAAGGCTATCTTCGGAAGAAGGATCGGATCGACCACGACATGATACGCGAAATCGCGGTCGACTTGAAACTGGTCAACAAATAGGCCGCGATTATCGGATCGTGTTGGGCGCCGGTTTTCCCTTCAGGACCGCTTGGATGTTCTCGATCACCATCCATCCCATTCGGATGCGGGTCTCGACCGTGGCGCTGCCGAGATGGGGGAGCAACACCATATTGGGCAGGTTCAACAGGCCTTTTTGAACACGGGGTTCCTCCTCAAAAACATCGAGCCCGGCCCCGGCGATTCTTCCCTTCCTCAACGCCGTCGCCAGAGCCATCTCGTCCACCACGGGACCTCTCGCCGTGTTGATGAGAAGCGCCGTGCTTTTCATGACGTCGAATGCCCGGCGATCGATCAGGTGGCGGGTTTCGGAGGCGAGCGGGACATGCAGGCTGACGATATCGGCGGCCGCCAGCAAACGGGAGAGCGGCCGGTAGGCGACGCGGAATCTTTTCTCGACGGGCGGCGGGAGACGCCGGCGGTTGTGATAGATCAGACGCATTCCGAAGCCCGCGGCTCTTTCGGCCACGGCCCGTCCGATCCGGCCCATTCCGATGATGCCCAGTGTCTTTCCGGAGACCTCCATTCCCAGAAGCTGGGTGGGATTCCATCCCGTCCATCGGCCGGTCCGTACGAGCCGGTCGGCTTCCGGGACGCGCCGCGCGAGGCTCAGGATCAAGGCCCAGGTCAGATCGGCGGTGGCCTCCGTGAGCACGCCCGGAGTGTTGGTCACGACGATCTCCCGCGCGGCGGCCGCTTTCAGATCGATGTTGTTATAACCGACGGCATAATTCGCGATGACCTTCAAGCGGGGATGGCCGCCGATCACTTCCTCATCGACGGGATCCGACAACATCGAGATCAGCGCCGGTCTCCCCCGAAGGCCGCGCATCAGTTCCGCTTTTGTGATCGGCCGGTCGCGGACGTTGTATTTCAGATCAAACAGCGTTTTCAGCCGATGCATCACGGGCGTCGGCAAAACGCGCGTGAGAAAGACGCCGGGTTTCATTCAATCTCCTCTTTGAAGGGGCTCGCGTCGCCGCCATGATCCATGGGGGCCCGTGCGAAGAATAGATTCCGCGTCCTCCGACCCGCCTGCCGGCAGGCAGGCGCCCCCGCGCCCCGCGCTCGGACCGGCAAAGCCAGATCCTCGCTTTATCCACCGGTAAAGCCGGATGGAGCCGCCGAAGGACAGGACCCGCCGATGGAACAGGATAAAAGATCCTTGTATTAGTATTTTAAAGCGTCATCATATATAATCAGCCGCGGGTTTGCAATCACTCGTGATGATCAATCACAACCGGATCAAATGGGCCGTTGCGTTGGCGTTGGTTTTTGCGTCGGCGGGGCTTATCGTCCGCCCGGTCGCGCGCGTTCCCCCGGTTCCGGACGGATCGACCTTTCGAATGACGCTTTCCAACGAGCCGCCGACGCTCGATTGGAATCTCGCCACCGACAGCGTTTCGTTCGACGTCCTGATCAACCTCATGGAAGGCCTCACGGAGTACGACGAGCAACTCCGGCCGCGGCCCGCCGTCGCCCGTTCCTGGGAGGTCGCGCCGGACGGCCGGACCTATCTTTTTCACCTTCGCGAGGACGCCCGCTGGAGCGACGGGAAACCGGTCACGGCCGGAGATTTCGAGTATTCCTGGAAGCGCCTATTGGATCCGAAAACCGCGGCGGAATATGCTTATTTCCTATACGATATCGAGGGCGCGGAGGACTACAATACCGGAAAAACCGACCGTCCGGATTCGGTCGGCGTTCGCGCGCTGGACGACCGGCGGCTTGAAGTCCGGCTGCGGAAGCCGATCGTTTTCTTCCCGAGCATCACCACGTTCATGGTCACCTTCCCGATGCGCCGCGACGTCGTCGAGAAATTCGGCGAGCGGTGGACCGAGCCCGGCCATCTCGTCACCGAGGGGCCCTTTATGCTTGACGAATGGCGGCACGAGTACAAGCTCACCCTGCGGCCCAACCCGTATTATTACGGTGAACGGCCCGCGCTTTCAAAGATCGTGATGTTCGTCGTCAACGAAACCGCGACCGCCTTGACCCTGTATGAGACCGGCGATCTGGAGATGGCCACCCTGCCGCCCGAGGCGATGTCCGCCTACCGGGGGAAGACCGAGTATGTTTCCGCGCCGATTCTGCGGGGGTATTATTACGGCTTCAATGTTCTGAAACCCCCTTTCAGCGATCCGCGGGTCCGTCGTGCCTTTTCGATGGCGGTCGACCGAAGGGAATTCCCGGCGATCTTAAAACGCGGAGAGATCCCGGCCTCCTTTTGGATCCCGCCGGGCATGCCGTACTACAACCCCGCCCTCGGCCTGCCCTTCGATCCCGAAGGCGCGCGCCGCTTGCTGGCCGATGCGGGTTATCCCGGCGGACGCGGCTTTCCGACCGTCACGGCGGCCTTTAATACCGCTCCGGAGAACAGTCTGATCGCCGAGAACCTTCAGGCGCAGTGGAAACGGAACCTGGGCGTGGAGGTTTTGCTGGACAACCAGGAATGGAAGGTCTATCTAAAACAGCTTCAGACCGACCCGCCGCCCTTGTTCCGGTTGGGCTGGGGGGCCGACTATCCCGATCCGGATAACTTCATGAATCTCTTTACCTCGACCAGTGGAAATAACCGGACTCGCTGGAAAAACGACCGCTACGATGCGCTCATCCGTTCGGCCGCGGCCGAGCCCGATCCGCACCGGCGGCAGGCGGCCTACGACGAGGCGCAGCGGATTCTGCTGGAAACGGACGCGGCGATCATGCCGCTCTTTGTCGCCACGCAGAACTGGGTGATCAAGCCGTACGTGCGGGGACTTCGGGTCAACGCACTGGAGCTGCTCGAGTTCAAGAACGTTCATCTGGAGAGGCCGTGATCCGCTTTATCCTGGGAAGGTTGGCCTGGGGAGTCCCGGTGTTGTGGCTGGTGGCCACGGCCACCTTCATACTGATGCACGTCGTTCCGGGCGGACCCTTCGACCAGGAAAAATCGCTGCCGCCCGAAATCCGCGCCAATGTCGACGCGAAATACCATCTGGATCGACCGGTTTTAACGCAGTATGTTTTGTATCTGGGGGATCTCCTTCGCGGAAACCTCGGCCCCTCCTATAAATATTTAGGCCGCAACGTCGATGATATCATTCGCGATACCCTGCCGGTTTCGGCGCAGCTCGGCCTCTGGGCGGTTTTGATCTCGGTGATCGCGGGCGTCGGCGCCGGGATCGTCGCCGCCGCTCGTCCGCGCTCCTGGGCGGATCACGCCGGGATGTTCCTGGCCACGATCGGAATCTCGGTCCCGAATTTCGTGATCGGGACCTTCCTGATCATGATCTTCAGCTACCGGCTTCATCTGTTTCCCGCGGCGCTGTGGGAAGGATGGCGCTACAGCGTGCTTCCCGCCGTCACCCTGGCCTTGCTTCCGGCGGCGTATATCGCGCGACTGACACGGTCGAGCATGCTTGAGATTCTCGATAAAGAGTTCATCCGGACGGTCCGGGCCAACGGGTTCGGCGAAGGGCGGGTCCTTTTAAAACATGCCTTGAAAAATTCGATCACGCCGGTGGTGTCCTTCCTGGGTCCCTTGACGGCGACCCTGGTGACCGGGTCCTTCGTGGTCGAGTTCATTTTTTCGGTCCCGGGGATGGGGCGGTACTTTATCACGGCCGTGACGAACCGGGATTATCCGTTGATCATGGGAGTGACCTTGGTCTACGCCGTCCTGATCGTTGCGGCGAATATCGTCGTGGACCTGGCCTACATGTGGCTTGATCCACGGATGCGGATTAAGGATCAATAGCGGGTGGTGGGGCGCGCCATCATAAACAGGCCGAACGGGGCTGGGTCCATGAGGCGACTCGGCTTACGTTTGGGCTACCCGGCTTGGCGAAGGACGCGGCCCGCAGGGTCAATTTTCCGTCGAGCCCCTTCGGAAAATTGAGCGGCCGAGCCTAGCCGGGTCAAACGAAAGCCGTTGGAGCCGATGGGTACAGCCTCGGTCGGCCTGTCCGGGACCGGCTTGCGTACAAGAGAATTCTTATGACGGTTCAGCGATTCATTCAATCCCATCCAAGGATCATCTTCAGCGCCGGCTTTATCATGCTGATCGGCTTGGCCGCGCTGGCCGCCCCGTGGCTGTCGCCGTATCCGTTCGATCAACAGGACACCCATTCCATACTGCAGGGACCCGGCCCGCAGCACTGGATGGGGACGGACCGTCTCGGGCGGGACCTTTTCTCCCGCCTGCTTTACGGCGCGCGCATGTCCATGTCCGTGGGAATCTTCACGGCCTTGTTCGCCGTACTGTTCGGCACGGTTTACGGCGCCGTCTCGGGCTACGTGGGCGGGAGGACGGACAACCTTCTCATGCGGCTCGTCGACCTGGTCTATTCGCTGCCGGATCTCCTGCTGATCATTCTCATCACGGTGACCATCGGCCGGGGGGTCCTGGGAATTTTTCTGGCCTTGAGCCTTGTGAGCTGGGTCACGGTGGCCCGGATCATCCGCGGGGAGGTTTTGAAGCTGCGGGAGTTCAGTTTCGTTGAGGCGGCCCGTGCCGTCGGCGCGTCGCATCACCGGATTCTGTTTCTCCACATCCTTCCCAACACGCTGGGCGTGCTGATCGTCACACTGACCTTCCGCATCCCGGCCGCGATCCTGGCCGAATCCACACTGAGCTTTATCGGACTCGGCATCGCGCCGCCCTTCGCCAGTTGGGGCAGCATGGCGAGCGAGGGCTGGAGCGCGATGAAATTCTATCCCCATCTGATCCTGTTTCCGAGTCTCGTGCTGTTTCTCACGATGGTCGCCTTCAACGTCCTGGGCGACGCCCTACGCGACGCCCTCGATCCGCAGCGCCGGTCGCGATAGCGTCCCTTGAGCTTTTTAGCCGCTTCTTGTATACTCCCACCCATCTGTCCTGCCGAATTTTTATCCGTTGTTGAGCTCGTCATGGCATCCCTAGGCCTCGTGAGGTCAGAACTTGGGCCGCGAAAAGGACGAATATATTCGATCTGCATCTATTATATATAGGGGGCCCGGGGGCGTAGAGGCAGGGCTTGCCCTGCCCGATAAATCAGGGCACCGTAGGGGCGACGCATGCGTCGCCCGTACGAAAACCACACGGGTGGAATGCCTGGGGCGCGGACAGAACGCGCAATGGCGAAAGACGGCCCGGTGGGGGAAATAGGTAATACAGAGTTGAATAGGTAATGAATTAGGTGCAAATGTGTTCGCCCGAATTGACGCATTCGGATACACGATAATTCCATGGCCTTAAGTTCCACAATTTATAAAGCCGCGCTTCAAATCGCCGACATGGACCGGCCCTACTACCACGACCATGCGCTCACACTCGCGCGCCATCCCTCCGAAACGGACGAGCGGCTGATGGTGCGGATCGTGGCCTTCGCGCGGCATGCGGACGAGCGGCTGTCCTTCGCACAGGGCCGGCTCGGGGCGGGGCCGAATTCAGAAGACGAGCCCGATCTGTGGCGGAAGGACCTGACCGGCGCCGTCGAGCTGTGGGTCGAGGCGGGCCTCCCGGATGAACGCGCGATCCGCCAGGCCTGCCGCCGCGCCGGGCGGGTCGTCGTGTATGCCTATGGCGGACGCAAGGCCGATTTGTGGTGGGAGGAAAACCGCGCCGGATTGGAACGGGCGAAGAATTTAACCGTTATCAATCTTTCCCCCGAAACCACCCGCGCCCTCGCCGCGCTTGCAAAGCGGGGCTTGGAATTGAATTGCATAATACAGGAGGGTCAAATGTGGATGGGGGAGGGGGAGGAGAGGGTGGAGGTCAAATTTACGGTGATGATGGAAGGTAAAACGTGACCCTCAGGTTTCTGCAAAAACAACCGGCGGTTTTTGCATCGTGGCGAGCGAATGTATATAGTGACTGAGCGGGTCCCGTGAAAGAGATTGAGATTATCCCGCTGGCCAAAAAGAAAATGGGGCGCCGATCCGTTTCCGATGAATGGGTCGATGAAACTCTGAATTCTCCGGAGCAGGTCGTGGAAGGTTACGGCGGGCGGAAGGTGGCCCATCGGCGGTACAAGGTTCGAGGAAAGGATAGACTGCTACGGGTCGTGTTTGAGGAAACACCGGAAAAATATATCGTGATTACGGCCTATCTAACCTCGGCCGTGAAACGATACTGGAAGGAGGATCGTTAATGAAGATCGAATATGATACGGACCATGATCTGCTGAACATCGAGTTCCTGCCGGATGTTTCGATCGATGATTCGCAAGAGATCGACGGCATTGTTATCGATTACGCCAAGGACAAGCGAATCGTCGCGATCGAAGTCCTGGACGCGAGCAAGCGGACCACCCATGATCCCGCGGACCTGATCGGCCTGGCCGTCGTCCGGGCCAAATCGGCCCCGTCGGATCGCGTGCGCGAACGGGAAACGGGATACGGAAAGAAGAAAAGGAAATCGTAGGGGCGTATGGCATATTCCTCACTTCCTTGTCCCCATTTTTCCCTATAGACCGGCCGTGGAGACAAGATGGGGTTTGAGGAGAAGCGCTGGAAGGCGGGGGATGTTGAAAGGCTAGTTTTGCCCCTATTCTTTGCATGAGTCCAGCATATGCGATCAGATTATGGTTCCATATATAATTGCAAGGCCAAGGAGGTGCATTGCACCTCAACGACGACACGACGACTCAGAGGATAGCGTATGGACCTTATTGCTGAAGGCTTGAAACAAGGACTAATCCGTTTCGAAGATGGCGGCAAGTACATTGTCTATGTGTCGCAAGGGAAGCGGCGGAATTATGAAAATCCGGAGGAAAAAGTTCAGGCCGAAGCGTTTCTTCGTCTCGTCCTTGTCTACAAATATCCAGTCAGGCGCATTCGACAATATGTGTCGGTGCAAATGGGTGCAGAAACGAAAGAGGCAGATATCGTTGTTTACTCAGACGAAGCATTAAAATCACCGTGGATCATTGTCGAGTGCAAGAAGCCTGATGTGTCAGAACTTGAGTTCGTCCGTGCGGTGGATCAGGCATTCAGTTACGGCGTCGCAGAGGGAGCCAAGTATGTTTGGACTACCTCCGGACTGAAGAATGAGTATTATGAAGTCACCGCCAAGAAACCGAAGGCGCGTATCACTATACCCGACGTACCACAATTCGGCGTCGAGGAGCTTGCGAAATTCAAGTTCGCTAAAGGTGGCGGCGCGACCAAGACTGGCCAGAAGCTCTTTGACCTCGAAAAGGTTACCGAGGACGAACTCACTCGTCGCTTTCAGCAAGCGCACCAGGCGCTTTGGGGCGGAGGAGAATTAAATCCCTCCGAAGCATTCGATGAACTTGACAAGCTTATTTTCTGTAAGCTCTGGGATGAACGGAAGGCACGAAAAAACGGCGAACCCTATGACTTCCAAATATTCACCGAAGACACGAGAGAGAAGACCGAACGTGAGTTGTTGGAGCGCTTAAAAAAGCTCTACGCCGAGGGCCGC
>DATIYJ010000037.1 GCA_035517655.1 Nitrospiria bacterium
GGGATATTTTTTCATGAAGGATCTCATCGAGAGGCCTCTCAATTAATGGTTTTCATGTAGTGTTGCCATTGGTTCTTTGTAAAATTTTCAGCAGGTCAAGGGCACCCGAAGTATTTTTAATCTAATCTGATCAAGTCTTTAAAAAAGCAAAAACCTCCCCCCGCGCGTCAGCACGAAGGAAGGCCTTTCTTAGGCTTACCCGTTATCTAATCGCAAGTCACAACAGAACGAGATTCGCCTTTTAAGACCCCGCCCTTCAGGCCGGGCTTTTCAACCCGAGTCAAGAAAGTCCTCGGATTCAATATGCCAAAGATCTCGCCGTAAGCGAACAAACCAAGAAAATCCTTCTCATTTGAAGGATTTCTCTTGAAGGATTTCTCTTACCTATAACAAAGAGTCAACGCCTATTTTGAGCAACGGCTATCTGTATGTGCTTTTTTTGTCGATTTGTCAACTACACAAAAGTGGGTTTTTTTAGGGTATATAGCATATTAGGATAAGGTATGGCGGGCGGGCCGGGAACGGAAAACTTATGGGGTGTTTTGGACCAAACGGATCGAATGCGACCGATTATTTTTACTCATTAATCGGTTTGGGATCGAACAAACCGATTTGCACCATCTCCTCCTGGGTGAACGGGATCGGGTACTGTCCGCTGAAGCAGGCCGTGCAGTAACGGTTGGTCTTGTGCGGCACGGCCTCCAGCATTCCCTCCAGGCTGAGATAGGCCAGGCTGTCGGCCGTGATGTAAGCCCGGATCTCTTCGATGCTGTGGCTATAGGCGATCAATTCCGAGCGCGTCGGCGTATCAATGCCGTAGTAGCAGGGCGAAATGATCGGCGGCGAACTGATCCGAAGGTGGACTTCGCGGGCGCCCGCCTGACGGATCATTTTGATAATCTTCCGGCTGGTCGTTCCCCGCACGATAGAATCGTCCACCACCACCACGCGTTTTCCCTTCAAGACATCCCGGACGGCGTTCAATTTTATCTTGACGCCGAAATGCCGGATCGCCTGCTCCGGCTCGATGAAGGTCCGGCCGACATAATGGTTCCGGATCAATCCGTTTTCGTAGCGAAGATTGGCGGCTTCGGCATATCCCAACGCGGCCGGCACGCCGGAATCCGGAACCGGGATCACGATATCGGCCGGCACCGTCGTTTCCCGGGCCAGCTGTCGTCCCAGATTTTTCCGGATTTCATAGACATGGTGATCAAAGACGCGGCTGTCCGGCCGCGAAAAATAGACGTATTCAAACACACAGTGGGCCGGCTCGGTTTTCGGAAACGGTTTGTAGGAGGTGATCCCGTTTTCGTTGATCAGGACCAGTTCTCCCGGCTCGATGTCGCGGATGTAGTCCGCGTCGATCAGGTCGAACGCGCAGGTTTCGGAGGCCAGCACCCAGGCGTCTTTCACCCGGCCGAGGGAAAGCGGGCGCAGGCCGTAGGGATCCCGCGCCCCGATCAGGCCGTGATCCGAGAGGATCACCAGCGAGAACGCGCCCTTCACCCGGAGCAGGGCCTCGGTCAGACGGCCCATCAGGTCCTTTTCCTTGGACTGGGCGATGAGATGGATGATCACTTCGCTGTCGGAACTGGACTGGAAGATCGCGCCGTACGCTTCGAGCTCATCTCTCAGAAAAGAGGCGTTCGTCAGGTTGCCGTTATGGGCCAGGGCCAGCGTGCCGAGCGCGAAATTGACCATGATCGGCTGGACGTTTTTGAGGCTGTTTTCTCCCGTCGTGGAGTACCGGTTGTGGCCGATGGCCGCGGAACCCTTCAGACGGTCCAGTCGTTCCTTATTGAAAAGATCCGAGACGAGGCCGATGCCCTTTTCCTGATAAAACGTTTTGCCGTCCGATGACACGATCCCCGTCGCTTCCTGGCCGCGATGCTGCAGGGCGTACAAGCCGAGATAGGTCATGTTGGCCGCCTCTTTCGAACCGGCGATTCCGAACACCCCGCATTCCTCGTGAAATTTATCAAACATGGATCAGCGTTGCGTCTCCCCGGCCCGGAAATACGACTCAATGGCCCCTTCCCATGCCGTCCTCATTGTCTCGACCGAGAGATCGATCAAGGGACGATCCTCCCCCTCCGCGCGGATCGTCAAACGACGGCCCTCTACCCGACCGATCACGGCCATCGGGACGTTCCGCTCCACGCAGTGATGTTCGAGTTTCGGAAGAGCGCTTTCATTCACGGTCACGACGATTCTGGACTGGGTTTCTCCGAAGAGATGAGCATCCCGGCGAATCGGGACATCGGGAAGAACGACCGTGGCCCCCAACGAATCTCCGGACATCATCACCGCCTCGGCCAGCGCGACCGCCAGTCCGCCTTCGGAACAATCATGGGCCGATTTAATTATACCAGCCTCGATCGCATCTAAACAACACCTTTGTACTGCCTTCTCCTCGGCCAACTCCAGAAGCGGCGGAAAGCCTCCCTCACGCGAATGAACCCGGCTGAGGTATTCGGTCCCGCCGAGATCTTCCTTGGTTTTTCCGAGAAGGACAACCCGGTCTCCCTCGTCGCGGAAGCCCGGCCGGACCACCCGCTCGGCCTCCTCGATCAGCCCCACCATGCCGATAATCGGCGTCGGATAAATCCCGAGGCTGTTCGTCTCGTTGTAGAAGCTCACATTCCCGCTCACCACCGGGATCTCCAGTTCCCGGCAGGCGTCCGCGATCCCTTCGACCGACAAGGCGAATTGCCACATGACCTCGGGACGTTCGGGATTGCCAAAATTGAGACAATCGGTCAGCCCGATCGGACGACCGCCGGCGCAGACGACGTTTCGGGCCGCCTCGCAGACGGCGATCACGCCTCCCCGGTATGGATTGAGGATGCCGTAACGGCTGTTCCCGTCCACGCTTAGGGCCAAGGCCTTCCGAGTTCCTTTAATCCGAACGACCGCGGATTCAAAGCCGGGCCGAACCACCGTGTTGGTGCGGACCATGTGATCGTACTGCTGATAAATCCACCGCTTGTTCGCGATGATCGGGGAGGCAAGCAACGTAACCAGCGCGGCGCCCAAATCCGACGGCTGCGGGATCAGATCCAGATTGATTCCTTGAAGCGCGTCGAGATACGACGGAATCTGGATGGGCCGTTCATAAACGGGAGCGTCATCGGTCAAGGCCCGGATTGGAAGGTCGGCGACGATCCGGTCTTCTTCCCGGATCACGAGCCGTCGGGTATCCGTGACCCGTCCGATCACGGCCGCGTCCAGATCCCATCGGTCACAGATGTCCAAGATCTCCTTTTCGAAGCCGGGCTTGGCGACCAAAAGCATCCGTTCCTGCGACTCGGAGAGCATCACCTCGTAAGGGGTCATTCTTTCCTCGCGCCGCGGGACGTCGGTGATTTCAAGCTCGATGCCCGTTCCGGCCCGGCCGGCCATCTCGACCGATGAACTTGTGAGACCGGCCGCGCCCATATCCTGAATTCCGACGATCAACTCCCGCTTCATGATCTCCAGGCAGGCTTCCAGCAACAGTTTCTCGGTAAAGGGATCGCCGACCTGGACCATCGGGCGGCGGGCCTCGATCGATTCGTCGAAGCTTTCCGAGGCCATGGTCGCTCCATGAATGCCGTCGCGTCCCGTTTTTGAGCCGATATAGATCACGGTGTTCCCGACCCCTCGGGCGGAGGCCCGGAAGATCCGATCCTTTTCGGCGATACCCAGGCAGAAGACATTGACGAGCGGATTCTGGTTGTAAATCTCGTTAAAGTAGATCTCTCCCCCGACGGTCGGAACCCCCATGCAGTTTCCATAGCCGGCGATTCCGGCCACGACGCCCTCCAGAAGATAACGGTTCTTCGGGATGTCCAAGGAGCCGAACCGCAAGGAATTTAAAAGTGCGATAGGTCGGGCCCCCATGGTAAAAATATCGCGCAGGATTCCGCCGACGCCGGTCGCGGCGCCCTGGTACGGTTCGATGAACGATGGATGGTTATGGCTTTCGATCTTGAAGACGGCCACTTGACCGTCGCCGATATCCACGGCGCCCGCGTTTTCCCCGGGGCCTTGGACGACGCACTCGCCCGTTGTCGGGAGCTTTTTCAGATGAACCTTCGAGCTTTTATAGCTGCAGTGCTCACTCCACATGACCGAGAACAGACCCAATTCAAGGTGATTGGGGTCCCGGCCCAGCAGGGCGAGGATCTTCTGATACTCCTCCTGGGTCAAGCCGTGTTGTTCCAGGGCGTCCGGAGGAAGGATCTGACCGTTCATGTCCGTCCCGCCGTGCGGCGCTCGAGCATCGATTGAAAAATGAATTTCCCATCGGTATTGCCGTCGAACCCTTCGGAGCATCGTTCCGGATGGGGCATCATCCCCAGCACGTTGCCGGCGCGGTTGCAAATTCCCGCGATCCCGTCAAGCGAGCCGTTGGGATTGGCCTCTTCCGTCAGCCGACCTTCAGCCGTGCAATAACGGAGGACAATCTGGCGATGCTCCCGGAGGTCCCGGAGGGTCTCCGGATCGGCGTAGTAGTTGCCCTCGGCATGCGCGATGGGCAGGCGGAGGACCCGGCCGGATCGGATCGAGGCCGTGAACGGCGTTTCCGCGTTCTCGACGCGGACGAAGACATCCCTGCAGATGAATTTCAGGGAACGGTTCCGAAGCATCGCGCCCGGCAACAAACCGGCTTCCAACAGGATCTGGAACCCATTGCAAATTCCCAGGATCGGACCGCCGGCCTCCGCAAAATCCTTTACGCTTTTCATGACGGGTGAATAGTGGGCGATCGCTCCCGTCCGAAGATAGTCTCCGTACGAAAACCCGCCCGGAATAACAAGAGCGTCAAAGCCGCGGAGGGATGTTTCTTTGTGCCAGATAAATTCCACCGGCTGGCCGAGAAGATGCTTAAGGACATGATAGCAATCGTGGTCGCAGTTCGAGCCCGGAAAGACTAAAATTCCAAACCGCATGATTGCTCCGACGGTTAGTCCCCGATTTTCAACAATTCCTTGACGGTTTTAAGCAGGTCATTGGTCTGGATGGGTTTTGGAAGGTACGCGTTGGCGCCCAGGTTCATTCCTTTTTCTTTGTCCGCTTCGGTGCCTTCCGTGCTGACGATGATCACGGGGATCTGACTGTGATTGGGATCTTTTCGTACGATGCTGAGCAACTTCAACCCGTCCATCAGGGGCATGTTGATATCGGCCACGATCAGGTTGAATTTGTTCTCGGAAAGCTTTTTCAAGGCTTCAACGCCGTTTCCGGCCTCGACGATTCGGGCTCCGCGGAGGCGCTTCAAACTGAAGGCAATCAGCTGGCGCATCGTGGGCGAATCTTCAACCACCAAGAAATTATACTCGGCCATCCCGCTCTCTCCGTCGTTATTTGCCTTTTCCGCTTAGAAGATCGATGAAGCCTTGGATCGTCGACAGTTTCCGTTCCGAGACCGAGTAGAGCTTGGAACTGAAGATCGCCGTGGCCGCGTGGCCGGCCAACATGGAAAACAGCTCATAATCCACCCGATTCAGTTTTTTGCTTTTCTGTTCTAGGAGCGAAAAGATGGCCAGGATACCGATGATCCGGTCCTTGATCTTCAGAGGAATGCAGACGATCGGGTCCAGTTCATGGGCGGGTTTGAATCCCTCGACGTCGGGTTGAAAATAACTTTCACCGGTTTTGGCGACGTCTCCGATCACTCCGTCGCCCACCTTTATTTTTCGAAACCGTTTTTCATCCACGCTTTCGGCCACAACGGCGGTCAATTCGTTCATCACCTCGTCAAGAATCAGGATCGCGAAACGATCGGCGCCGACCAAGTTGATCACGATCTCCTGAAGGATTCGGAGCACTTCATTGAAATCCAGCGTGGAGTGGAGCTGATAACTGGCCACATAGAGGTTGGCCAGGTTGTTGTTTTCTTCTTCAACTTCGACGTATTTCTCGGCGAAATCCTTATTTTCGGCCTCGACCTCCTTAAAACGATCCAACAGCGACTGTTTTTCTTCTTTGAGTTGCTCGAGTGCTTCCTGCAACTCGTTAAAGCGGCCCTCCCCTTCCATTCCTTTTTTAACTGTTTTAATTTCCTCCTCCAGTTGGACGATTTTATAGCGGAGGCGCTCGTTTTCCTTCAAGAGATCGTGGGTAAACTCTTCCCCCTTCCGGAAGATTTCCAGAAACTCCCTCGTCTTCTTAAATAAATCCGGCCCCGACTCCGGCTTATCCATGGGCACCTCTATGTTGAGTTTCCAATAGTACCATGTTTCCAACACCGGAACAAGAGGAGGATCTTCTTAGGCCAGGCATCGTCGAACCGTCTCGAGCGGAATTTGATCCAGGGGAAGAACTTTATCGACCACCCCGATTCCGATCGCTTCCTTCGGCATTCCGAAAACCACGCAGGTCTCCTCGGCTTCCGCGATGGTTATTCCTCCTTTTTCCTTAATGGCCTTCATCCCCGCCTTCCCGTCCGAACCCATGCCGGTCAAAAGGATGCCCAAAACCTTTTCGCCGTAGATCTCGGCGGCCGAGATCATCATCCGATCGACCGAGGGGGCGTACTTATCCAAGTCCGCCCTGAATTTCAAACCGATCTGAACGCCGTTGGGTGTGGAGTGAAGTTCCATGTGATAGCCCCCCGGGGAAATGTAAACTCTTCCCGGTTCGATCCGGTCCGCCGGAGCCGCTTCCTTCACGGGAAGAAGGGCGAACTTGTCCAGACGTTCGGCAAAATAAAGAGTAAAGCCGGGAGGCATATGCTGGGCCACGATCACCGCGGCCGGAAAATCTTTCGGCAATTTGCTGATAATGGACTGAATAGCCGGCGGCCCTCCGGTCGACGCCCCGATGGCCACCACCCGCACACTTCCGGTATCCCGCGCGCCATCGGAAACCAAAGGAACGGCCGCCTCGATGGAGCCCTCTTTGTATTTCAGTCGTACCTTATCGGACGAAATGGTCGCCGCCGTCTCGACTTTGGACACCAACTCCGTCCGGAGCTTCATGATCTCCAGCGATGCGCGTTGCGTCGGTTTGCCGATGAAATCGACGGCGCCCAATTCCAGAGCCTTAAATACGTTGTTGCTTTCCGATCGGGAGCTGATCACCACCACGGGAAGAGGCATGTTGGCCATCAGCCAGCGCAGAAAAGTGAAGCCGTCCATGGTGGGCATCTCCAAATCCAGCGTGATGACATCCGGTTTGGAGCGGCTGACGAATCGGATGGCCTCGCTTCCGTTCGGCACGGCGCCGACGACGTCCAGATGCGGGGAAGTCTTCAGGATTCCGGTCAGGGTCTGCCGATAGAACGCCGAATCGTCCACGATCAGCACTTTAATTCGATTCATTCGCGCCAGCCCTCGTTAAGTCATTTCGAGTTTCGGTCGAGTTTCTGATAAACCATATCGTGCTTCAAGTGTCGGAGCGCATAGGCCGTGGATATATTGATCAACGATTCCGAATGACCCAATAGAAGATATCCGGTCTCTTTCAATTTCGAATGAAACAAATCGATCACCTTTCGTTTGGCCGCCAGGTCAAAATAAATAATCACGTTGCGACAGAAGATGATGTCCATGGGATTAATGAAGGCCATTTTATTCGTGTCCAGCAGGTTGAGATGCAAGAAGACGACGTTTCTTTTGACCGCATCCGAGATGCGAAAGGCGTTATCTTCTTTT
>DATIYJ010000038.1 GCA_035517655.1 Nitrospiria bacterium
CACGATGCGATCCGTGATCGTGTCGCCATTGTCATCGAAGGCGTTGACAAAAACGTCTCCCCCGTGGTACAGATACAGGTCCGTCCAGAAGGGCGCAATTTGAGCATAGGGATTATTGACAAAACTGGCGGGATTTGCGACATAGCTGGCACCGTTATCTCCCCCCAGGCTGACAACGCCGTTTGAGGAAATGGATAGTGTGCTTCCGCCGGTATAGGTAGTCCCAGCGAAGGGAAACGAAAAGGAGTTGAAGATGAGGTCGACCGTTTGGTCATCCGCGCTGTCCAAACCCACCGTGGAAATCGTGTGGCCGATCGCGGACTCCCAAGTGGGAGGCTGTGTCGATGCCGGCGGGTGAGTCATCGTGTTGGAAACCGAGAAGCCTCCCGATCCGTTGGGTATAAAGATGATATTGGTACTATCCACATCCACCGGGGGAGGATTGGCGTTTATAAACCGTTCATAGACGGTGGACTGTGAACCGCTGCCAAAGGGAATGCTGGCGCTCAGGTCGGTGCTGCCCGGGTCGGCGACGCCGCCTCCGGGACTCACCCCGATCAAGACATCGGTATTAACGGATGAGGTGAGGACGATCCCGTTGTACCCCATGATGATCGTCCCGTCGCTTAAAAGTTGCAACTGGACCAAGACATGGCATGCGGGACCGCTGCAGGCATGAAGCCCCACCGCCCAGGTAATCACAATGCGATCAACCGGGCCGCCGCCATCGCTAAAGGTATTGATAAAAACATCTCCCCCGTGTGACGGATCCAGGTCCGTCCAGAACGGCGCAATTCGGGCGAAGGCATCGTTGACCAACAGGGTAGGGCTTCCATTGCAGCAGTCGGCGCCGTTGTCCCCTCCCAGGCTGACAAATCCGTTCGAGGAAATGGACAGTATATCCGAGCCCGTGTAAGTCGTCCCGCCGAAAGGGAAGGAAAAGGTTCCGAAAGTGATGTCGGCCGTGTTATTGTCGTCGTTGTCCAGATGCCCGCCGGAAAGAATCGTGCTGCCGAGGGAGGCTTCCCAGATAGCCGGAGGCGATGATACCACGGGAGGATCCAAGGAAGGCGGCAACGCCTGGACCGATTGCGTGACTCCGAGCATCATGAACACCATCAGTCCTGACAGAAATGCCAGCGGAGCTTGAAACTTGATCCACTTTCGGTTTATGCCCATTTCACACCCCTCTGAGTTAATAAAATGGTCTGCGCTGTGCGATTGATTGGCTCGGCGTGGAAAAGAACCTGCTGAACTATAATGGTTTTGGATAGTTGTGTCAAGCATTTTTTAGGAAATCCAAAATGGGATTTTAAGGCGACTCGACACCCGGTTTGGGCGGGCGGGCCGTCGCGGGTCCGTCTTGGTTCTCATCGCTTTGGATCTGCTCGCTCCGGGCCTTCATCCGGTTTTTATATTCTTCTTTTCGGGCCAGGTAATCATCCGCCGTCTGTGGTTGAACCGCTTTCGGATCCGGGTCCGGCTGTTCGTCCCCCTCTTTTTTCATTTTTTGCATTTTCTCTTCGATCTCCCGGTCGTTGAGCTTCGAAGATGCTTTCTCGGTGAGCAAGAGCGTGCTTTCGGCCGGACTTTTTTGAAAGATCTTTACGCCGACCGGCCGGGTGACGGTTTTTCCGGCCGAGTCCCTCTCTTGTTCATAGATGACCGCGTGGTTGTAGGGATGGATCACTCTATTAATGGCTTCTTCAAGAGGCAGGGGACCGAACGAAAGAGTCAGTCTCTGGTCCGGAACCGGGCTTATATACATGCGGATCCCGGCGGCATCGCCGATCTGTTTCAGCGTTTCTTTCAGAGAGGCGTCTTTGACCGTCAGGGCGAGGGTGCCGTCCTGTCCGTTGTACAATACCCCGGTCTCCGCCGAGCTGATCCGGAAGGCGCTCAAAAGGATCGTACAGAATAGAAAGACGCCCGCCCGCCGTGACCGTCCTGATACTCGCAAAAGATTCCCTTGACGGAGCGAATGATTTGTGAAGGTCATATTTTTTTGATTCGTCGTGATTCCATGGCCGAGGCAACCCAAGACAGTCTCTTGATACTTTAAAACAGATTGGATGTCAAGAAGAATGTCGCACCCTTGAAACACTCCAAGCCGGATACCCAAGTTCAAGCCGGGGTTGCGTTGCGAGCCGGTGCCTAACAGCGCGACCCATTGCTCATTATAACATAGGCCCCGGTCCTTCCTTGATATTGAAAAGTGTTTTTGTTATGCTTCTCCCGAACATGTTGGTGAAGAGGAAGAAATGAATCCGTCCAAGCTCTATCCCGTCATTCTGGCCGGCGGGAGCGGAAGCCGGTTCTGGCCGCTCAGCCGCGAACTCTATCCCAAGCAGCTCCTGAAACTGATCGGGGAGGAGACCATGCTGCAACGAACCCTGCGCTGCGCGATGAGCGCGGCGCCCCCGGAAAACATCCATGTGGTGACGCACCGGCGGCAGGCCGACCCGGTCCGGATGCAGGCGGCCGCGGTCGTCTCGTTGCCGCCCGATCATATCCTCACCGAGCCGAAGGCCCGGAACACCGCGGCCGCGATCGGTCTCGCGGCCGCGGTCTTGAACCGGAAGGATCCGGAAGCCGTGATGGTCGTCATGCCGTCCGATCATGTGATTCTCAAAAACTCGGCCTTCGCGCGCGCGGTGCGCGCGGCGGGCCGTCTGGCCGTGGATGGATGGCTTGTGACCTTCGGCATCAAGGCGGCCGAGCCCGAAACCGGTTATGGATATATCCGTCGGGGCCGGCCGCTTCGGAGCCGTTTGTCGAAGCGGGGTGCGATCGCATATGAGGTCGGCCGGTTTACGGAAAAACCGGATCGGGCGACCGCCCGGCGCTACGTCTCGGACGGCCGGTTTTATTGGAACAGCGGCATTTTTGTCTGGAAGGCCTCCGTCATTCTGGATGCGATTCGACAACTGCAGCCCCGGTTGTACCGGGGACTGGCCGTGATTCAGGCGGCAATGGGAACCTCGGAGGAGGAAAAAACGATCGAGGACGTGTATGACCGACTGGAGGCCGTCTCGATCGATTACGGCATTCTGGAGCGCCTGCCTGCCCGCGGCGGCGGGCCTGCCGGTCGGGCAGGGCTTCATAAGAAACTGGCGGTTCTCCCGGTGGACATGGGCTGGAGCGATGTGGGCAGTTGGACGGCCCTTGAACAGATCAGCCGGCCGGATTCCATGGGGAACGTGACCGTCGGGAACGTCATCGATCTGGACAGCCGGAACTCCATCCTCTACGCGGACAAGCGCCTTGTGGCGACGATCGGCCTCGAAGACGTGATCGTGGTCGATACGGAGGATGCCACGCTGGTCTGCCGTAAAAGTCGCGCGCAGGATGTCCGGACGGTGGTCGCGACCCTGCAGCAACGAAACGCCGAGGAACACCGGGTGCACCGGACCGTCTGGAGGCCGTGGGGAAGTTATACCGTTCTTGAAAACGGGGATCGGTACAAGATCAAACGGATCCTCGTCAATCCAAAAGCCCGCCTGTCCCTCCAGTTGCATCATCGCCGGAGCGAGCACTGGGTCGTCGTTTCGGGGGCCGCGCGCGTGACCTGCGGTGAACGGGTCTATGATCTCGGGGTGAACGAGGGCACCTATATCCCGATGGATACCAAGCACCGTTTGGAGAACCCCGGCGCGGAGCCGCTTCAGATCATCGAGGTCCAGAACGGCGATTACCTAGGCGAAGACGATATCGTGCGGTTTCAGGACGATTACGGCCGCAGGGGTAGCCCGGCATGATTTATTCAGAAAGGATCTTTCGCGAGTACGATATCCGGGGCATCGTCGGTCAGGACCTGACTCCGGATCTGGCGGAGCAGCTCGGAAGAGCGTTCGGCACGACCCTCCGGAGGAAAAACGCCCGTCGGATCGCGGTCGGGCGGGACGGGCGGGAAAGTTCGCCGTTGCTGTGTCAACGCCTGATCCAAGGGATCACCTCGACGGGCATCGGCGTGACGGATGTCGGCGTCTGTCCCACGCCCTTGCTCTATTTTGCCCTGTTTAATCTTCCCGTCGACGGCGGGGTGATGATCACCGCCAGCCACAACCCGGCCGAGTACAACGGTTTCAAGTTGTGCGTCGGAAAAGAAACCCTGTACGGCGAGGATCTTCAAAAACTCCGGCGGATGATCGAGGCGCGGGATTTTGAGTCCGGCCTGCCTGTCCCCGCCCGTCCGGCAGGCGGGGGGCAGGCGGGCGCCGCTCCCTCCGTTGATTCTCAGGAAATCATTCCGTCGTATCTTGATTATCTGAAAGACGCGTTTCGTTCCGTCGACGCGCGGGGAATCAAGGTGGTCGTGGACAGCGGCAACGCGATGGGCGCGCTGGCCGGGCCCCAGGCGCTGAAGAACATGGGATGCGAAGTGATCGAGTTGTATAGCGAGCTGGACAGCCGTTTTCCGAATCATCATCCGGATCCCACCGTGGCGGATAATCTTAAAGACCTGATTGAATCCGTCCGATCGAAGGGGGCGGATCTGGGCGTCGCCTACGACGGGGACGCCGATCGGATCGGCGTGGTGGACGAGCGGGGGGAAATTCTGTGGGGGGACCAATTGCTGGTGATTTTCGCCCGCGACATTCTGCGCCGCCTTCCCGGCGCGTTGATCCTCTCGGAGGTCAAGGCCTCCCAGGTTCTCTACGACGACATCCGGGGCCGCGGCGGACGGGCGCTCATGTGGCGGGCCGGTCATTCGCTCATCAAGTCCAAGATGAAAGAGACCGGCGCGTCGCTGGCGGGGGAAATGAGCGGTCATATCTTTTTTGCGGACCGGTATTTCGGATACGACGACGCGATCTATGCCGGCTGCCGTTTGGTCGAAATCCTCGCCGAAAGCCGGCAACCGGTGTCCGGATTGCTGGCGGACCTTCCCAAGACCAGCTCCACGCCCGAGATCCGCCGGGACTGTTCCGACGACCGGAAGTTTGTCGTCGTGGAGAAATTGAAGGAGCGGTTCGAGGCGCTGCGCTCCCGTCCGACTCCGGATTCCATCCCCATTCGGGATTTGATCACCCTCGACGGCGTTCGGATCGTTTTCGACGACGGATGGGGCCTGGTGCGGGCGTCGAACACGCAGCCGGCCCTGGTCTTGAGGTTTGAAGCCGAGACCCCCGGCCGGATGGACAAGATCCGCCGTTTTGTGGAAGGCGAACTCGCCCGGATCGATTCGTAACTTTTTCCTTGACAGGGTCTTTTTTTTCGGTTATGATCCGCGTGGTTTTGAAGAGCCTTTCTCATCACGTTTCAAAGCGTTGACAGTTTTCCGAGGACAGCACGAAGTTGATCATAAAGAATTGTGATCGAACCGTTGTCATCGAAGTGTGTGAGAGCCGCGACGGCGGCCGTTTTGCGTGATGGTCCCTAATGCCTCGTGAAATTTTCATCTCACGATATTCCGGAGAATCCATCCGCTTCCTTGTCGAAGGGAGGAATGCGATCGGGTTACATGCGAAGTGAGTTTTTAAATTTTATGCTATAATCACTTTTTGTGGCTGTATTACTAGGTAAGAGATCTGGTTATATGAACGAACGTTCACACAAGCAGTAATCACAAAGGAGGAGAACATGGAGGTAATGAAGCAGAAGTGGGGTTCAGGCATAATCGTTGGCCTGCTTTTAACGGTTCTTGTAGTGGCGGGATGTTCGAAGGGAAGCCATGATACCAGCACGTCGGTTTCAACTCCGTCGGCGGCGGCCTTCAAGCCCACGGGAACGATTCAAGGGATCGTGACAGATGCCGTTACTCAGGAACCAATCGTGAATGCGCTCGTCTCGATTGGTGTGGGAACGGACGTAACGAATGCCCAGGGTCAGTACGTTATCGCCAATGTTCCGGCCACGTCCGACGCTTTAAATAACACTGTGTTTGGGGAATATGATATCACGATCGATCTTCGCTCGGTCACCTCGCCGGTTAAGATGACCTCTTCGAGCACCACGCCTCGATATCCGGATTTTAGCTATAGTAACGTCGAGGTAAGTTTCACCTCACTGAATGACTCTTCTCCTTGCCCGGACGGCGCTGACAATGTAAATAACGGTTCCTTGCAGAATTGCGGAACCAACAATACCAACCACGACACGCCGGTGAATAACCTTGTCGCCAACCAGGATATGTCTATCGGTAAACTGGATGCGAACATCAGCGGGACTGTGTTCGGGGGTTGTGAGGATGACAGCAGCTCAGATTTCTATACTCTTAAACCCGGTTATGTTGTAAACCTTCTCAGCAAGGGCAGCGAAAACAGCAGCACGGGTAATGAGGGTCATATTGTGGCGACCGTCACGACCGGTGATGGCACGACTAATCCCGCCGGCCAATTTACATTCACCAATGTCGAAGCGAACACAGATTTCGAGATCCAGGTAATGGACAGCGCGACCAATACGGTCTTTGAGGCGGATAAGTCCGTGACATCACCTACAGATGGTGCGACTGATACATCGTTCCTCGAGGCAAGCAACGCCATTCACGTCTGCCCGGTCAACCCAGATGGGCCGACGATTACTTCGGTCGGTTTCGAACCGGGTTCCGATCTGGCGCCGAGCGCAACCGAAACGGTGACGTTTACGTTCAATTCGCCGGTCGACACGACCCAACCCCAGGCCAGCACGGATCCGAGCAACCAGGTGGGTCTGGTCTTCACGGGCAACCTCGAGGTCGATTGGGATGGAAATAAGGACTTCGTTCCTAGTACGGCGGCCTGGAACGCGGCGGGCGATCAATTGACCGTTACATTTGCAACCGCCGCTTCATCGCTCTATGAGGTCTACCTGGATGTGGACGGTTTGAAAGACACGACCGGTCGGCCGGCCGCAATCGGGACCTGCCCGGATGCCGGATCCGTGCCGAGCCCATGGAACGGAGGCAGCAGCGGTGTTTGCGATGTCTACTTCTCCACCAATGGCGGGCCGACGCCGGGAACACCGGTTCTCACCCTCGTTAACGCCGCAGGCCTTGATGAGGCCGGCGCCACGACCGGTATTTTTGATTGGCCGGTGGTGTCGGGTGCGAAAACCTATAACCTCTACTGCAGCAACGATGAGATAATCTCGGCCGGGACTGTCGAAGCCGGTTCAGTGCATTTGGTCGACAGCGGTCTGACCGACTCGGAAGACACCGTGGACTTCTCCGGTTTCTTGGATCATGATGTGGATTCGTCGAAGAGTTCACAGGTCGGGATCCAGTATCCCTGCTATGTCACCGGTGTTAATTCAGACGGTGTCGAAGGACCGGCAAGCAACACGCAAACGGCTGCGGATGTGCTGGGACCGGAGTTGCAAGCCGGCACGTTCGCCGCTTTTGATGATGACGCGGATGGAAACGCGGATACGGTTCGTGTCCGGTTTGACGAAGCGCTCGACGAGGCTTCGGCCGAGACGACGACCAACTACACGTTTGCGGATGACACCGGAACTGCGCCGACCGTCACGAACGCTTATCTGTGCACGGGTGGGGGCGTTCCGGTTACCCGCTGTCTGGCTCCCACAGCTGGGGAGTATTATGTGGTTCTGACATTCGCGACGCAGACACAAACCGTTGCGGGCTTGCAGGACAATGCCGGCGATACGCTCACGGTATCGGGTGTGAAGGACGTGAACCTGAACACCATCCGGTCGGCCGGCGACGTGTATCATATGTCGACAGGTGCGGTGAATTAACTTCTTGCGCTTTGTAAGGCGTCTGAAGGAAACACGAAAGCAGGGGGGAGAAATCCCCCCTGCTTTTTTCTATACCTATTATTAAGGTTGTTTGTTGATGCGCGGTTTATTCCAAAGGACGCTTGTCCTTTGTCTTTTGCTGTTCCTGCCTTCCTGCCAGTCGGGCGACCTCGATCCCCTCTGGACCATTCTGGTTTATATGGACGGAGACAATAATCTGTCCGCGGCTGCGAACCAGGACCTGATCGAGATGGAAGCGGTCGGTTCCGATTCGCCGGTTCAGGTCGTCGTTCAACTGGACACGATCGACGGCACCACCAAAAGATTGACCGTTCAAAAAGGAAAAGTGACCGTCATCGAGGACCTGGGTGAACTCAACATGGCCAACCCTCGGACGTTGACGGATTTTCTGACGTGGGCCGGCAACAATTATCCGGCGCAACACCGAGCGTTGATACTCTGGGACCACGGCAGCGGATATCTGGATTCGGGTGTTAAAGCCTCTCGTGAATCAACTCGGCATGCCAAGGGCATACTTCAAGACGACACAAACGGGACGCCCTGCTGTCTGTCCAACCGCATCGTTCGCGATGCGATCCTGGCGGCGGGGATGCATTTCGATCTGCTCGGGTTTGACGCAAGCGAGATGGGCGAGATCGAGACGGCCTACGAGTTCAGAAATGCGGCCGACATTCTCGTATTCTCTCAAGAGACGGGACAGGAGAACGGTTGGGACTACACGGCGATTCTGAGCGGTTTAGAGCGGCATCCGGGGATGACGTCGGAAGATCTGGCCCAACTGATTGTTGAAGCCTATCGGAACTTTTATGAAAACATATTCTATCCCGCCAACCCTGATTTTGAGCAGCATCTCACCGTTTCGGCCATCCGATTGGGCTCCGCTTTTGAATCGTTCGTGGTCAAGATTAATAATCTGGCATTGCAGTTAAAGGCTGCGATCAACCACGGTTCAACACGGGATGCGACCGTTGCGGCGGTCGGTTCGGCACGGGATGCGGCTCAGGGCATGGTCCTTCAAACGGCTCCCGACGTTTATGCCGATTTTCTGGACTGGGTGGATAAACTTTTATCGCAGCCGGGGCTGGATCCATCCATACGGACGGCCCTGACGAACCTGCAGGCCGCGAAGGATAGCGTTGTGATCTCCGAATACCATGGCCGCGCGCGGCCCGGGGCCACGGGGCTGTCCATCGTGTTTTTCAAGCTTCCGGAAGCCCAAAACGTTGGTACCTTCGATGCGGATTACGTCGGAGGAGCCGAAGACTTGGATCTTATCAACGATACGAATTGGAACGAATTCCTGTCCGTCTACTATTCGGCCGCGGGACTGTTATGAGATGATATAAGCTCTTTCCATCCGGAGAACACGGCGTGCCGCCCGGAATATAAATCAAAAAACGCCGCGAGGCCGATGTTCTGCTCTTTCTGTTCGAAGAACTGGCCTTCCACGGCGTTGCCGTCGAAATACTCGACGGCGATTCTCAGACCATGCGATTCATCCGGTCGTTTGATCGACACCCCGGCCTGGAGATTGAGATTGAGGCTCCAATTCGTCTCCTCCTTTACCTGAAGGTCATCCGCCAGATAGAGACGAAATTCGCGATGGAAAAACGTTCTGGCCGGAGAGAAAAATTCGGACCCCGCTTGATAATTGTGCAAGTAGCGCCAGTCGATGCCATCGAAAGCAAAAGCCGCCCCGGCATAAAGGCGATCGAGCGGGCTAAAACGGTACGCGATCAACAACCTGATCACGTCCCGCGAATACTCGGCCGGTTCTATGGGAGGGGTGGAATCCGCATTCTTGAAGATCGTTTCATCCAGGAGGTGGCTGCTGGTATGATAGGGAGTGAGTTGAAAAGCCCAGCCGTTTGTGCCGGAGCGCGGGATCAGGTCGATCGGAAATCCGATCAGAAAGTCCGTCGTCTCGCCGCCGAACAAATCATACAGGTCGAAGCGGGAGAAAATGCCCCCCGCGATGTTCAGCTGGAGAGCCGTCGGTCCGGCATCGAGCCGAAGCAGGCCGAAGGTGGTTCCCGCCGAAACCTTCCCGATGTGCGTCTCGTGATTCGTCGTGGCCATGTATTTAAGGGAAAGAACGGGCGTCATGGGATCGGCCAGGGGAGGCGCGAAGAGCGGGCCGGAGGGGAGGAGCGTCAAATCGGCGGACCGCGCTTCCGCCGCGATGACGCGGCAGGGCCATGCGAGGAGGGCCGGCAGAACAAGAAAGAGAAGGAGTCGTTTGAGATGCATCGGTTGTCGGACGGGTATCGTAGCATAACGGATTTTCCAGTCCAAGAAGATTCGCTGTTTCAAAGTTATTGAAATCTTCCGTGAAACCTGATATAAGAACATAATATTTATTTTGAAGAATCCGGAAATTTGAGAACAGGGTTCTTCAGAACCGGGGCTATGAAGAAAGCGCTCATCACCGGCATTACAGGTCAGGACGGTTCCTATTTGGCGGAGATGCTCCTCTCCAAGGGCTATCGCGTCTACGGCATGGTCCGTCGTTCGAGCACGGAGAATTTCGAGCGCATCGAACATCTCCGCGACCGGATCGAGCTTCGGCAGGCGGATCTTCTCGATCAACTTTCCATTATTAATCTGATCCGGGCGACTCGGCCGGAGGAGATCTACAATCTCGCGGCCCAATCCTTTGTTCCGACCTCCTGGGAACAACCGCTGCTCACGGCCGAATTCACGGCGCTCGGCGTCTGTCGCGTCCTGGAGGCGGTCCGGCTGGTCGATCGCGGAATTAAATTCTACCAGGCCTCGAGCAGCGAGATGTTCGGGAAGGTCCGTGAGGTTCCCCAGACGGAGAAGACCCCGTTTTATCCCCGGAGCCCCTACGGCGTCTCGAAGGTCTTCGGCCATTATCTGACGATCAATTACCGGGAGAGCTATGATCTTTTCGCCTGCAGCGGGATACTCTTTAATCATGAATCGCCGCGGCGGGGGCTGGAGTTCATCTCCCGGAAGATCACGCACGGCGCGGCGCGGATCAAACTGGGATTGGACAAGGAATTGCCTCTCGGCAATCTGGACGCCGAACGCGACTGGGGTTACGCGGGCGACTATGTCGAGGCGATCTGGCGAATGCTGCAGCAGGAAAAGCCGGATGATTACGTCATCGCCACGGGGATCAAGCATTCGGTGAGAGATCTGGCCGACCTGGCTTTTTCGCACGTAGGTCTGAACTACAAGGACCATGTGGTGGTCGACAAAGCCCTCTTGCGACCCGCGGAGGTGGACCATCTGCTGGGCGATTCGACCAAGGCGCGGACCCATCTGGGATGGAAGCCGAAGGTCTCGTTCGAGGAATTGATCCGGATGATGGTGGATGCCGATCTTGAAAAAGTCAAACAACAGATCGCACGAAGATAAACCGAAGGCCTTCGTCACAGGCATCAATGGATTCGTCGGCAGCCACCTCGCCGAACTGCTGTTGTCGGAAGGATACTCCGTCTTCGGCCTGTCGGTCAACCGTGACCTGGCGCATCTCTCCACGATCAAATCCCGGGTCTCGATTGCGTACGGGGATATCCGGGACGGAAAGGTCGTCAAGGATGTCCTGGCCGAGGTGAAGCCGGACTACATTTACCACCTCGCCGGTTCGGCTTTTGTTCCCGACGCGGATGCCGATCCAAGACTCGTCTATGAAGTCAATGTGCTCGGAACGTTGAATCTGCTCGAGACCGTCCGATCCGGCCGTTTGAGTCCCAGGATTCTGATCGTCGGTTCGGGCGAGGTGTACGGCCCGGTGCCCGAAGAGCGTCTGCCCGTGAACGAGGATTTTCCCCTCAATCCGACGAGCCCCTACGGCGTGACAAAGGCCTGCGCCGATCTGCTGGCGTCCCAGTACGCGGCCTCGTATCAAATGGACGTCGTTCGCGTCCGGCCGTTCAATCATATCGGTCCCCGTCAGTCGGAGCAATTCGTCTGCTCGAGTTTCGCGAAGCAGATCGTCGAGATCGAGAAGGGCCTTCGCAAACCGGTGCTCGAGGTCGGGAACCTCGAAGCCCGCCGGGACTTCACCGACGTGCGCGACGTCGTGAAGGCCTATCGCACGGTGGTGGAAAAAGCGCATCGCGGCGAAGTATACAACGTCGGCAGCGGCAGGGCGTGGAAGATTGCGGACCTTGTGACCCTGTTGATCGGTCAAAGCGCGGTTAAGAAAATCGAGATTCGGCACGAACAAGTCCGTGTCCGTCCGAATGATCTCCAGGTCATGCTTTGCGATCCTTCAAAACTGCAGAAGCAATTGGGATGGAAGCCGATGATTCCTATCGAGCGAACATTGCGGGATCTACTGGAATATTGGAGAAAGACCCCCTAAATAACGTGCTGCATAAACCGGGTTTTCAGAAACTCACATTACTAAATTTTTTCTACACTGAAGACTAAGTTTGGTGTGTCGTTCGATTGAAACGGAATTGATTGAAGACACAACGCATCATTTTCTGTAAACTTATCATTCCAACTACATGGTCGGTGCGCTTCCATAAAAGGAGGAGCGATGGCTTGCTAAAACGCCATCGCAGGTGAAAATCTATGGGCTTTTGGCAAAATAAAAAGGTGGTTGTAACCGGCGGCGCCGGTTTCCTCGGCTCCTTTGTTGTGGAAAAACTCCGACAAAGGGGTTGTAGGGAAATCGTTGTTCCCCGAAGTAAAGACTACAACCTGGTCGAGATGGAGATGGTGAAACGTCTGTATAAGGACTCCCAACCGGACATGGTCATTCATCTGGCGGCCCGTGTCGGAGGGATCGGGGCGAACCAGGCCAACCCCGGTAAATTCTTCTACGACAACCTTATGATGGGGGCTCAGCTGATGGAAATCGGCAGACAGGTCGGTCTGAAGAAGTTCATCGCCACGGCAACAATTTGTGCCTATCCCAAATTTACACCCGTGCCTTTCAAGGAAGAAAACCTCTGGAATGGTTATCCGGAAGAGACCAACGCGCCTTACGGTCTTGCCAAGAAAACGTTACTCGTGCAATCGCAGGCCTACCGACAACAATACGGTTTCAACTCGGTTGTGCTTTTCCCCGTGAACCTGTATGGTCCAAGGGACAACTTTGACCTGGAAACTTCCCATGTCATTCCTGCGCTGATTAAAAAGTGCCTTAAAGCAAAGACTGAGGCTGAGCCGTCCATTACGGTCTGGGGCACCGGTACCCCGACGCGGGAATTTCTCTATGTGGAGGACGCCGCCGAGGGGATTCTGCTGGCCGCCGAATATTACGACAAGAGCGAACCGGTCAATCTGGGAGCTGGATTTGAGATTTCCATTCATGACCTGGTAGATCTCATCGTCAAGCTCACCGGGTTTTCCGGAAAGATCGTTTGGGATACTTCCAAACCTGACGGCCAACCAAGAAGATGTCTTGATACCGCAAGAGCTTTTAAAGAGTTCGGTTTCAAAGCGAAGACATCCTTTGAAGATGGGTTGAGAAAAACGATTGAATGGTATCGGGAAGAAGTCAGCTTGAAATGAACGATGCGATGCATGCTTCAATACGACGACTCTAATGTAATATGGGTGATATGCAACTAGGAAGATCGCTCTTTAATTTTCTACGAAAAATAGTTCAAAACCGGTATATGATCCGAAGTCTTGTGGTTCGCGATATCCGCACACGTTACATGGGTTCCTTTTTGGGCGTCTTCTGGGCTCTCGTGCATCCGCTCACCCAGCTTATCATTTTTTACTTCGTTTTTTCCGTTGTCCTTAAGGCCAAACTCGGCGCCGAGTATGCGGATACCAATTATGCCCTCTGGCTGATGTCAGGCATGTTGCCTTGGATTATTTTCAGCGAAGTGGTAAGTCGGTCTCCGAATGCGGTGTTGGAACAGGCCAACTTGATTAGAAAAACGGTTTTTCCATCCGAGATCCTGCCGTTCGCCCATGTTTCAGCCGCGTTGGTCAACCATCTCATCCTGTTTGTGATGCTGCTTGGATTTCTGCTTCTATCGGGACAGGGTTTGTCGTTGAAATTAGCATGGCTTCCCCTTTATCTGGCCGGGATCATCCTGTTTGCCCTTGGGCTGGCCTGGATTTTATCCGCACTGAATGTTTTTCTGAGAGACATCGGCCAGATTTTGGGTGTTCTCCTTAATCTTTGGTTTTTCTTTACACCGATCATCTATCCGGCGAGCCTGATACCGGAGGCATTTCGACCCTGGCTGGCGCTTAATCCGATGCTTTACCCGGTGGAAGGCTACCGAATGGCCCTTTTGGGACGAACAGAGCCCGATTTCTCCGGATTAGTCATCCTTTTCATATGGGGGATCGGAGCCTTCATGGTGGGCGGTCTGGTTTTCAAAAAGCTGAAACCCGCCTTTGCGGATGTTTTATGATATGAACGTTATCGAAGTCAACAATCTGACGAAAGTCTATAAGCTCTATTCATCTCCAAAGGATCGCTTGAAAGAAATCCTGAGCAAGAAAAAGCTTCACCATGACTTCTATGCCTTGAACGATGTCTCCTTCAGTGTTGAAAAAGGCCAAACGGTCGGCGTCATCGGCCAGAACGGCAGCGGGAAAAGTACACTCCTCCAGATCATCTGTGGAGTTCTTCAACCGACGAGCGGGAGCATTCGCGCCAACGGCCGCATTGCCGCGTTGTTGGAGCTCGGCGCCGGTTTCAATCCGGCATTCACCGGTCGGGAAAATGTTTATATGAACGGGGCGCTCATGGGGTTTAATCGCGAAGAGATGGAACGGCGTTTTCCCGAAATTGAAGCCTTTGCCGAGATCGGCGAGTTTATTGATCAGCCGGTAAAAACCTATTCCACCGGTATGTTCGTTCGTCTGGCGTTCTCGGCAGCCATCCATGTTGATCCGGACATCTTAATCGTCGACGAGGCCCTCGCGGTTGGGGATATCTTTTTCCGGCAAAAATGCTATAAGCGGCTTGCCGATCTGCAAGACAGGGGATGCTCGATCATTTTGGTTTCGCATGCCATGAATGATGTGGAACAATTCTGTCAGCGTGCCCTGTTGTTGCATCACGGCGGGGCCATATTTAATGGGCCAACGTCTGAAGCGGTCAGACGCTACTATCTGATCGAGCAGGAGGGTCGCATAGCAAAGCAGGCGCGGCCGTCGATACAATTTGAAAACGAACCTTCATCACCTCTGTTGCCCCCTTCCATGGAAACGGGCTTTTGGCCGCCGACGGAGGTTTTCCTGGACATTTCAAAGATGTCCCAACTCAGCAACGGTTGGGCGCGCTGCACAGGAATCGCTATATGTGATTCCGACGGCCGGCCATGCCGTTCCTTTGAACAAGGTGAAAGGGCGAGCTTCTTCTATGAATTTGAACTTCTGCACGAGATCGAAGTTCCCATCGGCGGTTTAGTGATTCAAAATGATAAGGGCGTGCTGGTCCATGGAAAGAGCACACTTGAGTATGGCTCCAACGTGCCGATCGGGATAAAACAAGGGAGCCGGCTGCGGTTCCGCCAAGATGTTTCTCTGGAAATCGCCATCGGTGAGTATACCCTGTATGAAGTGGGTTTGGCCACATTGAGTTTAAACGATTTTCAACAAAAAGAGTACTATTCCTATACGGACTTGAGCACGAAACTTCTTAGACTATGCCATCTTACAGACGTGGCCCGCTTTGCCGTGTTGCCTCGGTCCAAGGGTTTCCCTGTTCAACTTTTACACCATGGCATAGCCAACTTACAGGGGCAGTGTCAAGTGTCGGTCATTTGAAACATCCCATGACGGTGGATTACTCGCCATGATAAATGAACTGTTTTGGCCGTCTCCTGAGGCCTTTCTGGAACTTGACGACAGCAATCACTTCACCGATGGATCGGCGCATTGTACGGGAGTGGCTGTATGTGATGATAAGGGACATCCCAATAGAATATTCTACCAGGGGCAGACGGCACACTTCTTTTACGAATTTGAGATCGTGGGAAAGATCGATAAACCGTCCGGCGGCCTGGAATTTTGCGATTCGAGGGGCGACGTCATCCACGGGAAGAACACGATCCAGTATGGAACTAAAATGCCGGACACGATTAATCCGAATACAAGATTGCGCTTTCACCAGACCATCAAAATGGAAGTGAGACCCGGAGTGTATTTGTTCGGCGTCGGTCTTGCTTCGATCGATCAGGCTTCTTTCGTGAAATATTGCGATGGCCTTATGTCTCATGAAGAATTTAACCGTTTGATTAAAGAACACGCTCGGTGTAGAAATGTCGGATCATTCGAGGTCAGGTTGATGCCGATGGGCAGGCTTTTGCATTATGGGGTTTCTAATCTTCCGGGTAATTGCAGTGTTACGGTCGTGGAATCCTCGGCGTCCGATGCCCGTCCCGCTCTTCTACATAAGGATGCGAAAATTTCAGACCCGACGATTTTCCATGTGACGCACTGGAAAGCGGGATCGCAATGGATTTACAGAATTTTACAGGAGTGTGTTCCCCATCTCATCGTGGCTCCGGAAGTGGGAGAACACCAATTTCTTCGTTGGCCGATAAGGCCGGGGATGGTGTATCCTACCGTCTATGTCACCCGGCAACAGTTCGAGAGCGTTCGCCTGCCGCAGAATTGGAAGCGTTTTGTTATCATGCGGGATCTTCGAGATACGCTCGTTTCCGCTTATTTTAGCATGAAATTCAGCCATCCGATCAGCGAGCCAATGCTGGCCCTATGGCGTTCGAAGTTGCACTCGATGGACCTGGAAGAGGGACTCATTTATCTCATGGACGAGTGGCTGCCCGGTTGCGCGCATATTCAAGTTTCATGGCTGGAAGCCGGGGATCGCTTGATCCGCTATGAGGATTTGTTGGACCATGATCTGGAGATTTTGGAACCCTTGTTGCTCGATGAATTCCGATTGCCGGTTTCCCGTGCCCGGTTCAAAAATGCGGTTTTAAAAAACCGTTTTGAAAAAATGACGGGGGGGCGACGCCAGGGAGATGAGGATATCTTGGCCCATGAGCGGAAGGGCGTGGCCGGCGACTGGAGGAATTATTTTACAAGGAACCTAAGCAGGTCTTTTAAAGCTCGTTACGGCGGACTGCTGGTCGAAACCGGATATGAAAAGGACTTAAACTGGTAATGGGTCGATTTTGATGAAACAAGTCATTCTATCGGCGGACGAAGTTCTTGGCGGCTATGAGGCGGTCGGTCAACTCTATCCTTATATACCGCCGATGAGCCTATGGCGGGCATGGGAATATGCGGCCTATCGGCGCTACCGACTTGCTGAACCGGTCTTGGATGTGGGTTGCGGGGATGGAAAATATTTCCGGCTGATTTGGCCTCAGATCAGGGATGTGATCGGCGTCGATATGAATCCGGAGGTGGCCCTTGCGGCGAAGCAGTCCGGAGTATACCGTGAAGTACATGTGGCTCCCGCCCACCGCTTGGCTATTCATTCCGGACGTTTTGCTTCCGCTTTTGCAAACTGTTCTCTTGAACATATGGATCATCTCCCGGTGGTGCTCGAGGGCATCTGCGGCTCCCTTTCTCCCGGCGGGACCTTTCTACTCAGTGTGGTCACGGATAAATTTACCGAATGGGCTACACTGCCCTTGCTTGTCAATCAGATCGGCCAGACAGAGCGAGCGAGATCCCTGCAGGCTGAATATGAAGCTTATCACCATCTGGTGAACCCGTTTCCTCCAACCGTCTGGGCAGAGCAGTTGGAAAAGGCGGGGTTTGAGGTATTGGAGCATATCCCCATCATTCCGGAAATGACGAGCCGCTTATTTTTGTTTTTGGATCACTTGTGGCATGTCAAAACGTCCTACGGTGAAATAGGGGATTGGATGCACCCCTACTTGATGACTTTATCGAATTTTCCTCAAGCATTCCGGGAAATATTTCATGGGACTTTGCAAATGGAACGGGACTGGTCCGTGGGCAGCGGAGCGGTGTTCTCGGTACGGAAGAATAAATGAATGAATCGCAGCCGTGCTGGTGTGGAAACAAAAGTCTGGTCAGCTTCTCGCCGGAGTACTTGAAGTGCGCTTCCTGCGGGACCTTGGTTTCCACCTGTTTTCCAAAATCGGATATTGGGAAGGTCGTTGACGACGAGAAGGATTTTTATGGACGAAATTACTGGTTTTCCCACCAGGAAAAAGACCTTGGATTCGATAATATAATAGCTCGATCCCGCACCGACCTCTCCGAACGTTGTCTTCATTGGCTGCGGTCCGTCCTCAAGTACAAATTGCCGCCCGCCGAGATTCTTGAGTTGGGAAGCGGCCATGGCGGCTTTGTCGCATTGCTTCGCCAATGCGGTTTTAACGCCACCGGGCTTGAGATCAGTCCTTGGGTGGTGGACTTCGCCCGCAAGACCTTTGGTGTGCCGATGCGGCTTGGACCGGTAGAGGATCAAAAGATTAACCCCGGCTCGCTGGACGTTATCGCCTTGATGGATGTCCTGGAGCACCTGCCCGATCCGGCCGGCACGATGCGATGTTGTCTGAAGCTGCTCAAACCGGACGGCATTCTTGTCATCCAAACGCCTCGCTTCCCGGGGAATAAGTCTTACGACGAGATGGTATCTGATAAGAATCGATTTTTGGAAATGTTGCAGAAAGAGGAACATCTTTATCTTTTCAGTGAACAATCCATTTGCCGATTTTTCCATGATTTGGGATGCGACTGCCTTCTTTTCGAGCAGGCGTTTTTCCCTCACTATGACATGTTTGTCATCGTAAGCCAAATTCCGACTGCGTTGCATTCGAAAGAGGAGATTGATAGGGGACTCAGCAGTACGCGCGGTGGACGGATTATTCAGGCCTTGCTTGACAAGGATGAAAGTTCCCGACAAGTGGCCAAACGCTTGCAGGAATCCGAGGCCGACCGGGAGGCGCGGCTGGAGCAAATCAATGAGCTCACCCGACGTTTAAA
>DATIYJ010000039.1 GCA_035517655.1 Nitrospiria bacterium
TTTACTTCACTTCCACGGATACACGGATATCCTGTATTGAAGCGACGGGGCTGCCGTCCTTCATGGCCGGGAAAAAACGCCATGTCCGGAGCGTATCGAGTATCACCTGGTTCAGCCTTGGATTGCGTGTCGGAGTGATCAACTCAACGGCGGCCGTGCCGTCCGCATCCACACGGAAACGGGCGACCGCGACGGCCGTCAGAGCCTCTTCACGAAGATCGTCCGGAACCCGCGGCATCGGCCGGTAGATCACGCGAGCTCCCTGCCCTTCGGCGGGCAGAGGCACGGTCGAGGGAACGGGCACGCTCGGCGGAGGGGGCGTCGGCTGCGGTGCGACTTCCGGAACAGGCGGCGCCGCTTCCGGCGGAGGCGGCGCGGGTTCGGGAGGCGGCGGAGATTTGGGCCGGAGCGGGTGGTGTTTCACAGGCGGGGATTGTATCGACGGAGGCGGAGGTAGTTCTACAAACTGCGCCTCGATGAATTTCGCCTGGGAAAGCGGTTGTTCCAGTCCCTTCAAATACAGTCCCATACCCCAGAGCCCCGACATCCCTATCCCCAGCGCGATCGGCAGAATCCAGGGCAGGCGGCGCCAGGGGGTATCCAAGGGCGGAAGTCCAGACCTCTCAGTCGGCATGTTTGACCGCAATCAGAAAATGTTCCGCCCCCGCGTCGCGGGTTTTCAGCATCGCCTGCACGACGAGGCCGTTCGGCGCGGCGGAGTCGGCCGCCACGATGACGCCAGCCTCGGATCCCTGCAGCATGGGCTTCAAAACATCGACCAGCGTCGCGAGCGTCACGGGAGTCTTGTTCAGGAATATCCCGCCGTCCTTCGTCACGGTCAGCGTGACCGGCGTCCTGGCCTGCATCGGCGCCGCGTTGCCCCGGGGAAGATCCACGGCCATGGAATTGAGGTTTTGCATCGCCAGGGAAGTCAGCATGAACGTGGCGAGGAGGAACAGCATCACGTCGATCATCGGAATGATCTCGATGCGACCCCTTCGGTACGATCTTGATCTAGGCAACTTCACCGGGCGCCTCCTTCTCCGGTTGATCCAACCGGACGTGCTCCATCAACCGCGTGCCCAAGCGTTCCATCTCGTCCAGGGTATTGGACTGAAGGCGGGAAAAAAAATTGAAGATAAAGAGGGCGACGACCGCGATGGAGATGCCCAGGGCGGTGGCGATGAGCGCCTGAGCCACTCCCCCGGTGATCCGGGCCGGTTCCACCAATCCGTTTCCGCTGATGACACGGAAGGCATCCATCATCCCGGCGATCGTTCCCAATAGACCCAACAGAGGCGCCGCGGTCACGACGGTTTCCAACAGCCATAGTCCGCGACTCAAGGCTTTCTCGATCTGTTTCGCCTCTTCCCCGGCCCTCGACTCCACCCACCACACCGGTTTGTCGCGATGGTCGATAATGACCCGGGAAAACCGGCCAAAGTAGTTGCCCGGTCCAAGCTTGGCCAACTGTTGATCCAACGCCGGCCAATCAAAACCGTGGGTGTCCGCCAGGGTGAACAAGACGCCGGGCGGGCGCGCATAGCGCCAATACACGAAGGCTTTATCGAGCAGAATGATCAGGGAAAGCATCCCCAAAAACAGGAGGGGATACATCATGACCCCGACGAATCGCAAGGCCGTCCAGGCCCGCCCCAAATCTTCCATAACGATCCTCCTTATGAATGGTCCTCAGAAAGGATGGCCGTGACCCGTTTTCAGACGGGATTAAAACGCGTAATTGATCCCCCCGTAGAAGGATCGCCGCGTGGCAAATTGGGGCGCGCCCACGCCCACGCCGCTGCCGTCGCGAAGCTCGTTGACTCGGTCAAAAAGATTCAGAACGGCCAAACGGACTTCAACCTTCCCCCGCCGCGACACCGCGACACCGTGCGTCAGGCCGAGGTTGACCTGAAGATTATACGGAAGCTTTCCGGTGTTGGCGAAACCCCGGCGCAGGCCGCTTCCGTACAGGGCATCGACGTTGTAGTCGGTTTCCAGCCATCGGTACGACACGCCCGCCGAGGAAGTGTAGGTCTGGTCGTGATCCAGATGGATGTAGTGATTGGCGATGTAGTCGAACTCGGCCGGGTCGTCGAAGTTGAATTGCGCGGAGACGATGTCCTTTCCCATCGCTTTCGAATAGGCCGCGTTCAGATAACCGGAAAAATTATCCTTCTTGTAGTTGCTCGTGAACTCCACGCCGTAGATTTTTCCATTTCGGTAATTGAACGGGCTGAACACCAGCGCCTGGCCGAACTGACCCTCGTCCAGCAGGTCCTGCACGATCTTGTAATAAGCGTCCAGACCCAGACTGAGAGAGGAGGTGAGTTGCTGGATGCCCCCGAGATCGAAGTAGTGCGAGTGCTCGGGCAATACGTTGGAGTTGCAGGGCGCGTTGGGGACGCACGAGGCGGCGTTGGTGGTGTTCTGGAAAAGGGCCAGGTCCTTGGGCGCGACGAGCTCCGTAGGCGGCGGGGTGAAATATCGCGCGTAGCCGGCGTGCAGGGTGGTCCCCGAAATCGGCTGGTATACCAACCCAAAACGCGGGCTCACCTGGTTGCCCTGCACGTACGCGTCGACCCAATCCGCCCGAACGCCGTAGTTGACGGTCAACTCGTCAAGCGGCCGCCACTCGTCTTGAAGATACAAGCCGTACAGCCAGGCCGTTTTAGAATTGTTGTCCACGATCGTAACGGGTTGGTCGCCGACGGGATTGCCGTTGATGTCGGTCGGAAAAACCGCCGATGTATTATCGCTCACGGCCCGCTCCCCGCTCGCCAGGAATCCCGCGCGCAGGGTGTGCGCTCCGTTCAACCGGTAGCTGCTGTCTTCCTGAAGGCCGTTGGCGAAACTGGTGCGCTCGACGCGCGACGCGACCCCGTTGAAGATCAGGTCTCCGACCGGGTCGGGCCTGAACAGCACCTGCGAATCGCGGCTGAACGCGGCGATTTGGTAATCGAACCGCGACCCCGCCGTGCCCTGCAACGCCAGAACGCCGTAGCGGTTGACTTCGCGCTGATTTTCATTCAGATCGGCCGAGTCAAAACGGCTGGTTCCGTTCAAAGTAAACCCGGGCGTTTGCCCCGGATTGTTTGGAATCTGGAAGGTGCCTTGGGCGTTTCCCAAAATCAGGCTCAGTCGCGAGGTTGAATTGAGGAGATAGGAAAAGTATCCAAAACCTTTGCCCTGCTGCGTCTTATCGTGAAGCGGGTTGGCGTCGGACGTGGGCGATTCGATCCCCAGATCATTTTGCAGATACGAACCGGTCAGATAATAGTTCAACGGACCACCGGAACCGCCGAACTCCGCGCTGGGTTCAAGGTGATCGTGACTCCCGCCGTAGAGATCCACTCGCCCGCCGTTTGCAAAAGCTTCCTGCTTGGTCTCGATGTCCACCACCCCGGCGGTGCGATAGCCGTATTCTGCGGGGAGCGCGCCGGTCAGAAAATTGAAGCGGTCGGCGAAGCGGGTATCGAACGCCTGGCCGAAACCGGTGATGCCTTCCGGCAGGATGACGCCGTTGATGCGATACTGAACATTGGCGTGTTCGCCCCGCACGTGCAGTTGTCCGTACGAATCCTGCGCGACGCCCGGGGCCTGCAGGAGAACTTGATTGACCGGGGTTTGTTCTCCTTCGGGGAGGACGGCGATATCCTTCTGATCGAAGCGATAGATACTGCTTCCCGTCTCCGGCAACAATCCGTTACGGGCGCGTTCCAATCGTTCCGCGACCACATGGAGGTCCAGGGCCTGGCTTGCGGCCAGGGTCAGTGACGTGCCGGCCTCCTCCCCGGCGGATAGACTCACGATGGCCGTGGCCGGCTCGAACCCGGTCTTTTCTCCGACGACCGCGTAGGTTCCCGGGGCGACGTTCGTAAAGGTAAATTGACCGTCTGGATCGCTTTGCGTCCGGCCAACAACCTGTCCGTCCGCGGACTGAAGACGCAGGGCCGCTCCGGCGAGCGGTTTCCCGATGGAGTCCTTGACCACGCCCCGGACTTGTCCCGCTTCCCGAGTTTCCCCCTCTTTCTTCTGGTTCTGATCCATGTTTAAGTCTTGAGCCCTCACTGAAAAAGACAAACCTATCTCAAGAAAAATCGACAGAGCGATCGCAAGCGCGCGCATAGATTTCCTCCACCAAACGTAACGTTTAGAAGACGGACGTATCCCCTGATTCCCTGGGTTTTGACGATGAATGGAAACGCGTTACAGGAGGGAATGCGGCGGCGCGCGCAGAGAGGCCGTGAAGCGAAGCGGTTTGGGCTCGAACGTCTTTATAAAGGGATTTGAAAAATAAACGGACGCCAGCGCGGTCGAAATAAAAATAACGGACAGGATCGCCGTTTCACCGTGCTGCACCCAAAGGCCGATCTGACAGCCATGCGCGTCGGCAATCTCATCGTTGGCGTAGACATGAAACAGGGCAAAGGCGGAGAAAAGGAGCAGATAGAGAACAAGCCCCAGCGTGATATAGGAAATGAAGTTCGTCTTGGGAAAGCGCACCGGTTTCACGGTACTTCGCCTGTTAATGTGAATTTATTGGCAATTCCTGCAAAGGCCGAAGAACTCGACAAGGTGACGCTCCGCTTTAAATTGTTGACGGATCAACCGGTGTTCCATCTTTCTCACTTCCTCCTCAAGATCGATGTGTTGGATATCGCCGCACTTGTGGCAAACCGCATGATGGTGATGCGGCATAAGAGCAAACTCAAACCGGTCTTCTTTATCGCCCAAGTTGACTTTCTTCACCATCCCTTGTTCGATGAGAAAATCAAGTTCTCGATAGATGGACGTCTTGTGAAACGCCAGCTTCCTTTTTTTTAAAACCTCGATCATTTCACCCGCCGAGAGCAGCTTTTTGGACGTACCAAGTTCACCGATCATGGCTTCTCGAAGTCGCGTAAGGCGGTATCCGCTTTCTTTCAGTCTCTTAAGGATCACGACCACGTTACTCATGGCCGGATAGCATACGCAACTCAGTTGCGTTTGTCAAGCGGCCGGTGGATTGCAGCCCAATGTCGATGAACCCTATTTTCCAGCTGCGATGAATTCGGATAGAACCCGACCCATGGAAGGCAAAACCCAGGAGGGCCGGACGAAGCGGTCTTCTGTGATTTAGGGCAGGCACTTCAACGAGAGTCTATTCGTCCAACTTCAAATCGTTTTCACCCTTGAGGTATTTGCGAAAGCGGGACATCAACTCGTCGCCGAGAACTTCGCCGGGCTTCTCGGGGCGTTTCGTCATAAAGTCGCGGATCTCATCGAGGCGTTTGTCGGCCTGCTCGTTCCCCTGAAGACGCTTGACCTTCTGCTTGGCGGCGTCGAACGCGTCGAAGGTCAGCTCGTTGAAGCCGAGCTTTCGAATCCGCATCACCGCCTTCATCATCGCCTGGTTCCGGTAGCGCGTCAACCTCTCCGAAGAAATCTCCTTGACGCCTTCTTTCCGGGCCCGCCGCTCCGCCGCCTTCTTGATCCCGCTGCGCACGAAATCGGGCGACGTCTGAAGGCGGCGCCAGGCTTCGCCGGACCATTTCACTTCCTCAAGCGGCGTTTCCCAAATGGTTTTGAGATGTTCTTCCGTCATTTCGACAAAATTCTTGGCACGGGCCAGATCCTCGGCGTCGTTCTTGAGCATCTGGAAAACAAAGTCGGTCGCCACGGCCGGAGCGCTTTCGATTTTTTTCATGAGCAGGGCTTTCGCCCCGTCGGTCCAGGGCAGCTCGGCGGCCGGTTTTTGATCCTCGAGCTCCCCCAGGGCCTCGACCTTCTGGAGCAGTTCGACATTCACCTCGAGATGCCCGCGTTCCTGCGCGATCTCTTCCGCGATCTGACGGACCATATCCCGCATGAAGACCGGAACCGTGGCCAGCCTCTCCCGCGCCGCCAGCGTCCAGGGCAGATGGCCTTTGGCCATCTGATCGGCCGCCTCCTGCAAACCTTTCTCGCCGCCCAGAGCGCCCATCGATTCGTTCTTCCACTGGGTCAGCTGTTCCGCCGTGATGAGGGACAGACCCATCTCCCTCGCCTTCTTTTCGGCGAGCTTTTTCACCATCCCGCGCAAAAAAACCGGCGCCTTCTCGACGCTTTTCAGCGCATCCTCCGTCCACCGTATCTGTACGTCACTCGACATCGAACGACCCTTAGGATTCCTCTCGGACCCGTATTGTAACACCGCAGCGGCCGCCCGTCAACGCCGCAAGGCCCGGCCTCATTTTCCGAATTCAAAATGGACCGTCGTTTGGGAGCGGGCGGAGAGATCGACGGTCTGGGCCCGGAGCTTCATGAAGGGATGCCAGGCCGTTACGCGGTATCGGCCGGGGGGCAGATCGCGGATCGAGAAGGTTCCGTCTTCGGCCGTGATCGCATAATAGGGATTATCGACCACGTACGACCAGGTCTGCATGAAGGAATGCTTTCCGCACTGCGTCCAGACGATCCGCCGGCCTTCCGGAACCTTCATCTCCTGGATCAAGGTCGCATCGGAGAGCGCCGGCCGGTCAAAAATTTTGTCGCCGCGTTTGTCGTCCTCGATCACATACGTCTGGATGTCGTGGATGGTATTGTCGTTGTTTTGAAACGTCATGTTCTGCCGGTCGCGCATGACGGACACGAAGGGGCTGAATGCGCAATCCTGAATGGCGATGCGGGGGCCCGTCGAAGGAAAGGGCTTCCCCTGTTTGACACCCTCGACCACCACAACCACGTCCCGCAATCCTCCGTCCTTCGAGACGACGAAGTCCCGCAGAAGCCGGTGCCCTTTCCCATCCGAGATCCGCCCGCAAATCTCGAGGTCGGGATAAACGATCAGGCCGAAAGACCGGGGCGGAGGAACGGCGCCTTTAAATGCGACTTTCCCGTGGATTGTCGCACCCTCCGTCACCGGTTGTTCCATATAAGCCCACACCGGTACATGAGCGAACACAACAAGCGCGACCCAGACCGTCAATCCGATGATCCGAACGTTCACTTTCATTATTTTTCTCTTGCAATGCCCCTTTAAAATGGCCGATTCCCGCATCGTGGCGATCCATTTAAAAAAATAATATTTTGTCTCCATAATCAATAAGTTAACTCAATTGACCCGACCGGTATTCGAGCTATATTAAATATCAAAGGACCGGCCGCACCACACCAATAACGCGAGGAGGTGCCACATGATATTTTTTATTCCGCTTGCTCTGTTCTCCGTCCCGATTTTCCTGGTCTGGACCATGGTTGCATCGCACAGTTCCGGTTAGCGCTTGTTCGTTCTGTCCCGGGTTTGAATCGATGAAGGGGTTGGGAAAAAATTCCAACCCCTTTGTTTTTATACACCCGCTCTTCTCATGATCTCTTCTTCCGGATCCGGAGAGTCAGCGGCGTCCCCGTGAAATCGAATGAGTCGCGCAGGAAATTCTCAAGATAACGGAGATACGGCTCTTTAATCTGCTCCGGCCGATTCGAAAAGATCACAAAGGTCGGCGGACGAACTTCGGCCTGCGTAATGTAATTCAGCTTGACCGGCCTTCCCTGCCGCTGCGGCGGCGGGTTTGCAGAAACGGCCTGTTCAAAGGCGCGGTTTAAGGGACCGGTCGGAATGCGTCTGCCGTAGGCCGTCATGATCGTATCAATCCTTTCAAAGATCTCCTTGACCGGGGTTCCTTTCAAGGCCGAGATATACAGAACCGGGGCGTAAGGAATAAACGCCAGCCGCCGATTCAGTTCCGTTCCGATCTTCTCCCGCGCCTTCGGATCGTTCCGCCGCAGATCCCACTTGTTCACCAGAACAAGACAGCCTTTGCGCGCCTTGAGCACCCGGCCGATAATCTTGGTGTCCTGTTCGACGATTCCCTCGACCGCGTCCAGAACCACGACGGCCAGATCACACCGCTCGATCACCTGCAGCGCGCGCGCCAGGCTGTAGCGTTCGACGCCGCGTTCGATTTTACCGCGGCGCCGAATGCCGGCCGTATCGATGAAGGAATATTCCTTGTCCCCAAATCGCACCCGACTGTCGATCGAATCGCGCGTCGTCCCGGGCGTCGCATCCGTCACGAGCCGGTTCTCTCCGAGCAAGGCGTTGATCAAGGTGGATTTGCCCACATTCGGACGCCCGACCACGCCGATCCTCGGCGTGCCCGTGCCCTCGGCCGCGGGCGCTTCCGTTTCCGGACGCGGCGGCAAGAGAGGCAGGACCGCTTCCATCAATTCATCCAGTCCAAGGCCGTGCTCCGCCGAAACCGGATAGATTGTTTTAATCCCCAACGCATAGAATTCGGCCGCCAGCGGCTCGGACTTGGGCGTGTCGATTTTGTTGACGGCATGGAAAACCGGCTTCTTCAATCGCCGCACCAGGGAGACGATCTCCTGATCCAGCGGCGTGACGCCTTCCCGTCCGTCATAAAACAGGATCAGAATATCGGCCTCGGCCACCGCCTGCTCCGTCTGGGCCTTGACCTGGGATAGGATGCTTCCACGGGATTTTTCCGTTGGATCCAACCCGCCGGTGTCCACCAGCGTGAACGACCGTCCGCCGTAGGTCGCCTCGGCATAGTTTCGGTCGCGCGTGACCCCCGGAATATTTTCCACGATGGCGACCCGCTGTCCCAGGATCCGGTTGAATAACGTGGACTTGCCGACGTTCGGCCGTCCGACAATGGCGATGATCGGTCTTTTCATATCGTTCGTCAGCCTAACACATCGACGGATGCGATGCAACACGGCTTGGCCCGGTTTATTAACCCACTTCCGTGTAGTTGACAGTGGTTTTTTTCTTAATTATAGTGACGCTTACCGATGCCGGCACTTTTTTGCACGATCTTCTTCATCTCCGGAGCCTCGGCGTTGATTTTTGAGACGCTCTGGTTTCATCAGGCCGGGCTGGCGCTGGGGAACAGCGTTTGGGCCTCAAGCCTCGTGCTCGCAGGCTTCATGGGCGGGCTCGCCCTGGGCAACGCG
>DATIYJ010000040.1 GCA_035517655.1 Nitrospiria bacterium
CTCAGATTTCGAAAGGGGGATCGTTCACGCTGACCAGCGGCATTTTGAGCCTTGAACCCATGCCGGGAAGCGCGGCGATCAGTCCCGTGAATGCCGGGATCGAAGGCTTCGTCCGCGCGGCGGCCCTGGAGCTGCCGCGCGGCGTTCGCGTCAACGCGGTCAGCCCTCCGTGGGTCAAGGAAACGCTCGTGGCGCTGGGCATGGATCCCGCACCCGGGATGCCGGCGGCCGCGGTGGCCAGGGCGTATGCGGAAAGCGTGGAGGGCGCGAAGAACGGCGCCGTGATCGACGCCCGCGCCTTTGCCTGATCCGACGTTTTAGAAATAGGGATGGATAATAAAGATTGAAATGACAGTGACGTCAAAGACTGCGCTGAACGATGGGGTGCAGGGTTCCATGAAAAAAAACCGATCCCAAAAAGCCGGTCTGACCCTCTGCCAGAAGAGGGCGCTCGATCTGCTGGAGCGGCAGGGGAATGTTTTTCTCACCGGAGCCGCCGGCACGGGCAAAAGCTATCTGCTCGACCGCTACCTCATCGGGAAGTCCGCGCAGGATTTCCCGGTTGTCGCCAGCACGGGCGCCGCGGCGGTTCTCATCGGCGGGAGGACCTTCCATAGTTTCTTCGGATTGGGCATTCTCGAGGGGGGACCGGACGCGGCGGCGGCCCGCGCGCTCCGGACCCGCAAGGTCGTCGGCCGGCTTCAACGGGCCTGCTGCATCGTCATCGACGAGGTGTCGATGCTTTCCGGCGCCGCGATGAAGGCGGCGGAGACCGTCGCGCGCGGCGCCCGGGGCCTGGACGCGCCCTGGGGGGGCCTCCGGGTGATCGCCGTCGGGGACTTCGCGCAGCTCCCTCCCGTAACACCCGACGGTCGGAGCAAGGACTGGGCTTTTTTGCATCCCGTCTGGCCGGAGAGCGATTTCCAGCCGGCGCTCCTCACGACCGTCGTGCGCACGCAGGACGTGAATTTTCTCGCCGTGCTCAACTTCGTCCGCGAAGGCACCGTGAACGACGAGGTTCTGCGCTTCCTCGATCAACGCACGGCGCCGTCCTCGGAGCACGAGGAGGGCGCGCGGTTGTTCCCGCATCGGGCGCAGGCCGAGGAATACAACCGCCGCCGACTCGCCGCGCTTCCCCGTCCGGCCCGCATCTTCCCGACCCGGTATGTCGGCGACGAGCGCTATTTCGAAACCGCGCGGCGGGTCGTCCCCATTCCGGATGCGCTTCTTCTCAAGGAAGGAGCCCTGGTCATGATGCGAAAGAACGACGTTTCCGGACGGCTCCGCTGGGTCAACGGCAGCCTCGGGCATGTGGGGCGGATGGCGGAGGACGCGTTGGAGGTCCGTCTGCTGATGGGAGAGGAGATCCTCCTCGGGAAGGAGAAGTTCTCGTGCCTCGACGGAGACGGGCGTGAAGTGGCCTCCGCCTGGAATTTTCCCGTGATGCTGGCCTGGGCCGCCACCATCCACAAGGCGCAGGGCGCCTCGCTGGACCGGATGATCGTCGATCTTGCGGCCCTCTGGGAACCGGGACAGGCCTACGTGGCGCTGAGCCGCGTGCGCTCCTCTTCCGGCCTCCTGATCGAGCGATGGAGCCGGTCCTCCATCCGCGCCGAGCCCTTGGTGACCCGGTTCTACAACGGACTGGCCGACCGGGCCCGGAAGTACGTGCCGCGGCCATACTTCGAAGCGCCGGGGAAGTCCAAGACGCGGAAAGACCGGAAGGGCCCGGCGCGATCCGGCGCCGGACGGAAGAACCCCATGACGCTTTGAGCCCGGACCGGCCGGGAGCATCCGGGTCAGATGCCGGCCAGCCGGGTCACGAGATAAAGAACCCCCATGCCCGCCACGGTCATGAAGGTCGTCCACCTCACCGGATGGGCGTGATGACTTTCGGGCAGCAAATCGCTCGCGCCGATGTACAGGAAAAAACCCGAAAAGAGGGCGAAAAGCAGGCCGAGCGTCTCCTCCTCGAGGGTAAAGAAAAACGTGGAGACGACGCCGGCAACGGGGGCGAGCGCGTCGACCAGCAGCCAGCGGAACGCCCGGATCCTTTCCCCTTTATTCTTCAAAATAAAATTGACCGTGTTGATCCCGTCCGAAAAGTCGTGGGTCAGGACGGCCAGCGCGACGACGGCGCCCAGCCCGGCCGAGACTTTGAACGCGAGACCGATGCCCGCGCCGTCCAGAAAACTGTGGATGGAAAGGCTGCCCGCGCCGAGACTCCCTCGGCGAAGTTGATCCTTCTCCTCATGATGGCCGTGCAGGATCACGGCCCGATCGAGAACCAGGTAGGCCAGGAAACCGGCGGCGATGACCGTCGTGATCGTGAAGGGGGAGTGATTTCGGGTTCCGATCTCGAGCGCCTCGGGCATGAGGTCGAAGAATGCCACGCCGATGATCGCCCCGGCGCTGAACCCCAGAATGAGGTGGAGGCGGTCTTTGAGCCGGAGCGCGAAGAGGCCGCCCAACAGCGTCGAGAAAAAAGTGGCGATGCCGATTAATACAACCATGGAAGTCGGGACGTCATTTTCCCTCCCGCGCCAGGTCTTTCAAGATCGCCCCGGTCTCCTTCAACTCTTTTCCGAAGCCGGCCCAATCCCCCTGACGGAGCAGCTCCTCGGCCCGCTCAAAATGGGAAAGCGCCGAGCGGATCCGGTCCCTCGCGCTCCCCGTCGACGGCGCCGGGGGCGCCTGCTCGGACGGCGCGGCGATCGCCGGATGGCTTCCGAAGATCGCGGCCAGCGCGCTCTCGAGGTTCTCCTGCATCGAAAGCTGATTGCCGTACGCGACGATCACCCGCCGGAGCTCCGGAAGCGACCCGGCCTCGGCCGAGAGATAGAGCGGCTCGATGTAGAGCAGCGAGTTTTCGATCGGGATCACCAGCAGGCTGCCGCGGATGACCTGGGAGCCCCGCTGGTTCCACAACGAGATCTGCTGGGAGATGTAGCCGTCCTGATCGACGCGGGCCTCGATCTGACGCGGGCCGTAGATCAGCTTCTGCTTGGGAAAGACGTAGACGATCAGCTTCCCGTAATGGGGGGCGTCGGCCCGCGCGGCAATCCAGGCCGCCATGTTGTCCCGGTTCGCCGGGGTGTAGGGGATCATCAGGATGAACTCCTCCTTGGTCTCCCTGGGAAGCTTCATGATCGTATAGTAAGGTTCCATGTCCTGATCGCCCTGGGACGGGATGTTCCAGAGGTCTTCGCGGTTGTAAAAAATCTGCGGGTCCTGCATGTGGTACGTGGCATAGAGACGGGCCTGGACGCTGAAGAGGTCCTCGGGGTAACGGAGATGGGCCCGGAGGTCGTCCGGCATTTCCTCCAGGGGCCTGAAGAGCCCCGGGAAGATGTCGGCGTAGGTCCGGATCACCGGATCGGCGGGATCGTTGATATAGAGCGTGACGGTGCCGTCGTAGGCGTCGACCACCCCCTTGACCGAGTTCCGGACGTAATTGCCGAGGCCCTGCAATTGATAGGAATAGGGAATCCGGTCCGTCGTGGTGTACCCGTCCACGATCCAGACCAGCCGGCCTTCCCGCGTGATGACCATGTAGGGGTCGTGGTCGTAGCTTAAGAAAGGCGCCAGGCGGCGGACGCGGTCGAGGATGTTTCGATAATACAGGATCCGGCTCTCCGGGGTGATGTCGTTCGAGAGCAGTATTTTCATCGAGCCGAAGGCGAGCGAGAACAAAATCTTCCGCCCCAGGGAGGCGACCGGGACGCCGCCCTTTCCGTCGTAGACCGTGTACTCGTTTTTATCCCCCAAGGGATAGTCGAACTCCAGCGACTTGGTCTTCGCGAACACGTAGCTGTTCGTCAGCTCGCCGTAGTAGATCTCGGGCCGGGTGATTTTCAGCGGGACGGTCGAGACGGGAGGGATGTCCTTGATCATGAATTCGGGGAGACCCTCCTTCGAGATCCGGTTCACGGGGCCCATGGCCACCCCGTAGCCGTGCGTGTAGGTGAGATGCTCGTTGATCCAGTTGGCGCCGCCGGGGAGGTTCCGGGACGAAAGCTCGCGCGGGGAGAGCATCACCTGCCGGTATTCCCCGTCGATCCCGTACCGGTCGTTGTCCACGCCGACGAAGTCGTAGTAGGTCCGGATCTGCTGGAGCTGCCGGTAGGTGGAAAGCAGCGGCCGGTGGTCCCACAGCCGGACGTTCTTGATCGTGGCGTCGTTCCTCGACAGGTCCTGAAGCGTGAGATTCTCCTCCGCGGGGAATTCCTGCTCTTCGATGTTGTTCAGCCCGAAGGCGTAGCGGGTGGACTTGATGTTTTCCTGGATGTACGGACGCTCGAAGACGATCTCGTTCGGCAGCACCCGGAACCGGTGGAGCAGTTCGGGATAGACCGAGACGCCCAGGACCTGGACCGCGAACAGGCCGACGATCGCGGCGACCGGGAGGCGCCAGCCCCGCGCGTAACCCCCGACGACGACGGCCAGCGCCGCGATCAGGGCCAGTCCGGTCAGAGCGTTGAGCGCCGGGAGGCGGGCGTGGACATCGGAGTAAACCGCTCCCGTGACCACCCCGCGGGTCGTGGAGAGAAGCTCATAAGCCGACAGCCGGTATCCGGCCGCCTTGACCGCCAGGATCACTCCGATCAGTCCCGTCAAATGGCGCTTCGTCTTCCCGTCGATCAAAAGCCCCCTCGGACCGATCCCGAGGCCGCCGTGATAAACGTAGAGCAGCGCCGTGAGAATCGTGACGAGAATCAGCGTGCCCGTCAGCCAGCCCTGCGCGAAACTCAAAAAGGGCAGCTTGAAGACGTAGAAGCCGAAATCGTTTCCGAAGACCGGATCGGACATTCCGAAGCCGGAGGCGTTGTTTGCAAGCAGAAAGGCCGGCCATTGAGAGGACGCGTTCAGTCCGCCGAAGAAAGCCGCCACGATCGACAGGACCGGGATCCCCCTGGCGATTTGAGGGTCGATCTGGGTGCGGACGGCCAGGTCGACCCATTCCGGCGGCCGCGGCCATCGGTTGCCGACCGGCTGACGATGGGCGACGAGGAGGTTGAGGTACAATACGATGAAAAACAGGACGCCGAACGCCAGACCCAGCTTGATCTCGGCCGTGAGGCCGGTGATCAGGACCGGAAGGTGTCCGATCTCGATGAACCAGAGCCAGTCGGTATAAAGGGAGACCAGGTTGCCCGACAGGAGCAGCGCGATGAAGGCGACGAGGATCAGGGCCCAGAATCGGATCATGAGACGACCGGTCGGTTAAAAATTGGGTATGAAAGACCGCAGGAACTGGGACGGCCTGTGGCCTGTAGGGGCGTATTGCAATACGCCCCTACGTAAACAGGGTTTCATCACCCATCTCTCCGGTATAAACCACGCGGGCATCGCCTTCCAGAAAAACATCGGAGAACTGCCTCCCGTCCCAGCGATAGTGAACGCGGAGGGCCATCCCGCTCTGCTGTCGAAGGGTCATGGGGGAAGCGCCCCGACCCATCGCTCCGGCGATCAGGGCCGTCGCCACGGCGCCGGTCCCGCAGGCGAGCGTTTCGTCCTCGACGCCCCGCTCGTACGTCCGCATCCGGGCGAGGCGCGGCGTTTGAACCGTCGCAAAGTTGACGTTGGTGCCGGCCGGCCGGAACAGCTCATGATGGCGGATCGCCCTCCCCAGTTCGACCACCGCGGCCGTGGCGGGATCGTCCACGAGCAGGACGGTATGGGGGACGCCGGTGTTGAGAAAATGGCCGACATAGGTTTTGTCCCGAACCGGGATCTTGATATCCAACCGGAGCGACTGCGGCGTCGGCATCTGGATCTTGACGTTCGTCCCGCGGATTTCGGCCCGGATCGGCCCGGCCAGCGTCTCGAAAACCATCTTGGCCGGCGCGATCTTGCGGAGATACGCGAACCGCGCGGCGCAGCGCCCGCCGTTGCCGGATAGCTCGGCCTCGGTCCCGTCGGCGTTGAACAGCCGCCAGCGGAAATGGGCCTGCCGGGGATGCGCGGGCCGTTCGATCAGGATCAGGCCGTCGCCGCCGACCGAGAGGCGGTGCGTGCAGACCGTCGCGGCGAAGCGGTTGATCCGCCGGCCCTTGAACGCGCCCAACGCGCCGCGGCGGTTGTCGACCAGGATGAAGTCGTTTCCGCTGCCGCTCATTTTCCAAAAGGGAATCTTTTTCATATGCTGCATCCGTTCGGCGGGTCCTGTCCTTCGGCCGCCCGCCGCATAGGACCCCAAAGATTTTCTAATATTATTTCAAAAAATCCGGGATGTGCTCGCCCTTGATCAGATCGGCGTGCGTCTCGCGCTCCCGCACGATATGATAGCGGTCCCCGTTGACCAGAATCTCGGGGGTCCGGGGGCGGGCATTGTAATTCGAGGCCATGGCGAACCCGTACGCGCCGGCGCTCATGACGGCCAGGTATTCCTCCGGGAGGCATTCCTCCATCTCGCGGCCCTTGGCCAGGAAATCGGCCGACTCGCAGATCGGCCCCACCACGTCGGCCGTGATCGAGTTCCGTCCCCGGAGAGTCACCGGCTGGATCTGATGAAACGCGCCGTAGAGGCTGGGACGGATGAGATCGTTCATGGCGGCGTCCACAATTACGAACTTCTTGCCGTCCCCTTCCTTGGTGTAAAGGACCTTGGTGACCAGGATGCCGGCGTTTCCGACCAGCGCCCGGCCCGGCTCCATGATCAGGACGCATTTGAGGTCCTTCACGAGCGGTCCGATCGCGCGGGCCAGGTCCTTGGGTTGCGGCGGAGTTTCGTGATCATACGTAATGCCCAACCCTCCCCCGATGTTCACGTACCGGATCTGTATCCCGATCCGCTTGAGTTCCTCCACCAGGGCCAGGAGCCGCTGAAGGGCGTCGACATACGGGGCGGTCTCGGTCAACTGCGATCCGATGTGTTTGTGAATCCCGACCACCTCGATGTGTTTGAGGGTGGCGGCGAGCTTGTACTCCTCCAGGGCCTTGTCGATGCTGATCCCGAATTTGTGTTTCTTGAGGCCGGTCGAGATGTAGGGATGCGTTTTCGGGTCCACGTTGGGGTTGACCCTCAAGGCCACCCGGGCCTTCATTGTCATCCGTCCCGCCACCTCGTCGATCTTCCGGAGCTCCTGGGAGGACTCGACGTTGAACATCAGGATGTTCGACTCGAGGGCGTAGCGGATCTCCTCGGCCGTTTTTCCGACGCCGGCAAAATTGATCTTCTGGGGATCCACCCCGGCCCGAAGGGCCCGGTACAATTCCCCGGACGAGACGATGTCCGCGCCGCCGCCCTCCCGGGCGAACAGCCGCAGGATCGCCAGATTGGAGTTGGCCTTCATCGCGAAGGTGATGAGGTGCGGGATCGAAGCGAAGGCCGCGTCGTAGGCCCGGTAGTGATTTAAGAGGGTCTTGGCGCTGTATAAATAAAACGGCGTGCCGACTTCCTTGGCGATGGTCTTGACGGGGAGATCCTCGCAGTAGAGCTCGTTCTGGCGGTACCGAAACTCATGCATAGTTGGGCTTCGACAGATCCTCCTTCGAGATCTCTCGTCCCGACAATGCAAGATGGTCCACCGTCTCCCGGAAGGAGTTTTTCAGATTCATCACTTTGACCCGCACCGCGGGGGCCAGATGCTTGAGCGGACGCCAGTCCAGCAGCGTTGAGATCGCCTCTGGCGCGGCGTACTTGAGATGTTCGAAATTAATCACGATGTCCATTTTCGCCTTGTTGGCCGCCCGCAGGATCCGTTTCTTGACCTCGGTGACGTTGAAGCGGTCCAGGGTGCCTTCCAACTCGATCAACAGGGTGGTCAACCCCTCGTGCTTCTTCACCTTCATTTTGAGGAAGCGGTCGATCTGGGTGGTCGCCTCTTTGACCGATGTCTTCACGGCGCCCAAGGCGTTCGGAATCAGATGGCCCGTGTCGATCGAGGGAAGCTCCACATGGAGCTTCTTCAAGGTCTTGGCCAGCGGAGACAACTGGCCCGCGGGACAGGTCCGCCGGATGAGCTGCCGGAACCGCCAATTCATGACCCAGCGCGCGGCGAACCGTTGGCTCGTGGAGGACATACGGGTGGCGATCGAGGAGATCGAAAAGAACTGGCGGTTGGCCCAGAAGAAGCCTTCCTGCAAAACCTCCGGGGTCATCCGTTTGGGGTAATAGACGACGTGCTTCCCGTCGTATTTGGACCAGTCCCAGTCGAAGATGCGGCCCTCGGTTTTCAGGCGCTCGAACAGCGCCGTCCCCGGAAGCGGGGTCGAGATATTGATGTAGGCCAGTTCCACGCGGCATTTGATCAGAAACTCGACCGTATTCTCGAAGACCGAGTCGTCGTCCGCGTCCGCTCCGAAGATGATCCCGGGGTTCACCATGATGCCGTGATCATGGAAGCACTGGATCTGGTCCTCGTAGCGCTTGTCCTGGTTGAACCCCTTGTTCATCTCGGTCAGAACGTCCTGATTGATCGATTCCATCCCGACGAACATCGAGACGCAGCCGCTGTCGGCCGCCAGCTTTACCATGTCCGGATCGTTCCCCAGGAACAGGGTGCACTGGGCCCCCCATTTGATATTCATCTCTTTTAGCGCGGTCCAGAGTTTTTTGCAATAATCGCGGTTCGAGTTGTGGAGGTCGTCCACGAAGGCGAAGATCGTTCCGTCCTCGATCCCGGTCAGGATCCGAAGGCCGGTTCCGATCCGGTGCCAGACGGGTCCCCGGATCATCTTTTCCACCAGCTGGTTTCGGCGCCACTCCTTGATCCGCTGGATTTCGGCGATGATGTCGTCGATCGACCGCCGGCGGGAACTCTTCCCGTTGAAGGGGGACACGCTGCAGAACTCGCAGTCGAAATGGCAGCCGCGTGTGGTTTGGAGACATTGGTTCGTCATGTAGCAACCGCTCGGAAGGAGGTCGATCCGGGGATGGACGTAGTTCTCCATCGTCGGATAGTCGCCCATTTCATAGAACGGTTGGAGCGCGCCGCGCTCAAAGTCCGCAACGACCCGGTGCCAGATCTCGTCGGCCTCGAACTTCACGACCGCGTCGGCGTGAAGCTTGGCCTCGTCCGGCAAATACGTGGCATGGGTTCCCCCCATGCAGACCTTGACGCCCCGCGCGCGGAATTGATCCGCGATCTCGTAGGCCCGGGGGGTATAGCAGGTCATCTGGGTTGAGATCCCCACGAGGAGGTTCTCGGCCCCCCGCTCCCGGATCATCGCGTCGACCATGTCCTTCCGGACGACCGCGCGGCTCTCGTCCACGATCCGGACATCCCAGGTTTTGGGAGTCCGGGACGCGATGACGGGCAGCGACAATTTTGGAAACCAGATCGCCTGCATCTCCTTGGCGCTGATCCGGTAGGGATTGTCTTCCGGATAGGGATCGATCAGGAGCAGCAAGTTCTTGGTCTTCTTGGCCGATTCTAATTGGATCAGTGCCATGATAAATCACCTCAATGTGACCCGGGTTGCGGGCCGGGGTCTGCCGGTTCGTTGCCTTGGGGCCTGGGATGCTCCTTTGAATGGACGTCTTCCGGAGCGATAAGAGCCCCTTTTCTACCACATCCGGCGGAAAAAAACAACACCAAAATAAGCGGGATCGCCAAAACACGGGAAAACCGCTGTAGCCATTTCAAGCGCATCTACTTGCCCTTGATCCGGCGGATCCGTTCCATGATCCGCTTCTTGGCGGTCGCGCCTGTTTGTTGCTTTCTCTCCACGGAAGCCTCCAGATCGAGATAGCCGATGATGTCTTTCTGAAAAAGGCCCGAAAATTTTTGGAATTCCTTCAAGGAAAGCTGCTTCAAATCCCGCCCTTGATCCAGGCCGTAGCGGACGATCCGGCCGACCACGTCATGGGCCTGTCGAAAGGGCAGGCCCTTTTCGACCAGGTAGTCGGCCGCCTCGGTCGCGAGAAGGAAACCGGTTTCGGCCGCCTTTGCCGCGGCCTTTCGCCGAACCGCGACCCCTTGGATCATTTCGGTCAGGATCGACAGGCTGGCCTTCACGGTGTCGACCGAGTCGAATACAGCCTCTTTGTCCTCCTGGAGGTCCCGGTTGTAGGCCAGCGGGAGGCCCTTCATGACCGTCAGCAACGCCATCAGATGGCCGTAAACGCGGCCGGTCTTGCCCCGAATCAACTCGGGCACATCCGGGTTCTTCTTCTGCGGCATGAGGCTGCTTCCGGTACAAAAGGCGTCGGGCAGGTCCAAAAAACCAAATTCATCCGTGGACCACAACACCAGTTCTTCGCAGAACCGCGACAGATGCATCATCAGGATGCACGCCGCGGCCAGAAACTCGATCGCGCCGTCCCGGTCGCTTACGGCGTCCAGGCTGTTTTCCGTGACGGACGGAAATCCCAGCTCTCCGGCCAACGCTTCGCGGTTGATCGGGTAGTTCGTTCCGGCCAAGGCCCCGGAGCCGAGCGGCATGACGTTGACACGTTGAAAGCCGTCCAGGAAACGCTGCCGGTCGCGCTCCAGCATTTCGTAGTAGGCCAGAAGGTAATGGGCGTAGCGGATCGGCTGGGCCTTCTGAAGATGGGTGTAGCCGGGAAGGATGACGTCGACATGGCTCTTGGCTTTGTCCACAAAAACGTCCTGCAGGTCCTTGATCGCCTCGATGATCCTCTTGATCTCGTCCCGCAGGTAGAGCCGCAGGTCCAGGACCACCTGGTCGTTTCGGCTCCGGCCGGTGTGGAGTTTTCCTCCCAGTTCGCCGATCTTCTCGGTCAGCAATCGTTCCACCGCCATATGGATGTCTTCGTCCTGTTCGGAAAAAGAGGCCCGGCCCTCCTCGATGGCTTCCCGGACGCCCTTCAGCCCTTCCGTGATTTTGTCCGCCTCGTCCTTCGTCAAAACCTTGGCTTGGGACAGGGCGCGGGTCCAGGCGATGCTCCCTGCGATGTCCTGCCGGAACAGCCGCCGGTCGAACGGAAGAGAGCTGGTGAAGGCCTCGACGCGCCGGTGCGTCTCTTCCGTGAACCGTCCTGACCACATTTTTTTATTTTTGGTTTGTTTTTTCATCTTCAACGTTACTTATGATAATCTTTGAATAAGCGGGTCCTGTCCTGCGGCAGCCCATCCGTCCTCACTCCGTTTATCTTTCCGGTGTGACCTTGCATCCCCGCTGGGCGGGGATTTCCGTTGCGGGCGGATGGGGCGCCCCGCCTCCGGCCACCCGCTTATGCTATTTCACTTTCTTCACCCGTTGCTGCAATCGAAGCGCATTCAGCCGGATAAAACCTTCGGCCAGGCGCTGGTTATAGACCGTATCGGTCTCGAAGGTCGCCAGTTCCGGATCGTAAAGCGACCGGTCCGATTTCCGGCCGGCGATCGTGCAGTTTCCCTTGTACAGGATCAGCCGGGCAATCCCGCCCACGTTCTTCTGCGCGGCGTCCATCGCCTGCTGGAGCATCTCCCGCTCCGGCGAGAACCAGTAGCCGTTGTAAACCGATTCGGCGTATCGGGGGATCAGGGAATCGCGCAGATGCATGACCTCGCGATCCATCGTGATCGATTCGATCGCCCGGTGTGCGGTCTGTAGGATGGCGCCGCCCGGGGTTTCGTACACCCCGCGCGATTTGATCCCGACGTAGCGGTTTTCGACCAGATCGACCCGGCCGATGCCGTGATGCCCGCCCCGTTCGTTCAACCGCGTGATCAAACCGGACGGGGAGAACTTCTTCCCGTTGATGGCGATGGGATTGCCGCCTTCGTACGCGATCTCGATCGTTTCGTGACGGTCCGGCGCCTTTTGCGGCGAGACCGTGAGCTGAAACATCTCCTCCGGCGGCTCGGCCCACGGATCTTCCAGGATCCCGCCCTCGTAACTGATATGGAAGAGGTTCCGGTCCATGCTGTAGGGCTTGGCCTTTGTGGCCGCGACCGGAATCTTGTATTTCCGGGCGTAGTCGATCAGCGACTGCCGCGAGTCCAGCATCCATTCGCGCCACGGGGCGATGATTCGAATCTGCGGATCGATCGACAGATAGGCCAGTTCGAAGCGGACCTGGTCGTTGCCCTTGCCCGTGGCTCCGTGCGCGACGGCGTCGGCTTTCTCGCGTCGGGCCACCTCCATCTGAGCCTTGGCGATCAGCGGGCGGGCGATGGAGGTTCCGAGCAGGTACCCGCCTTCATAAACGGCGTTGGCCCGGAGCATCGGGAAGAGGTAATCCTTCGCGAAGATCTCCCGCAGGTCTTCCGTATAAACCTTGCTTGCGCCGGTCGCCAGGGCCTTTTCCCGGACCGCCTCCAGATCCTCGCCCTGTCCCAGGTCGGCGCAGAAGGCGATCACCTCGCAACGGTAGGTGGCCTTGAGCCAGTGGATCGCGACCGAGGTGTCAAGCCCCCCGGAGTAGGCGAGAACGACTTTTTTGATTTTTGCGGTCATCGAATAAGACTCAACCGTTCTTGCGGCCTGATATTTTTTCCCAACGCGCGAGTTGCGCCGGGCTTGTCAGTTTTCGAACAAAACAATTAGCTTCTTCAAGCCACCGAAGCCTCGCCGCGGGCGACATGCCTCGGGATTCCTCAAGCTTTTCCCTCGTGAGGCGGAAGACAAATGGTTTATTTCCTGAAACGGGTTTCGGAGTGTTCAATTTAGATTATTCCATTTTTTCAAGCATCGAGGTTTTGTATGAAATCGCTCAACGACGTTGCGTTGTATTCTTTCCAGCCTTTGTCTGAACAGAAACGCCATATTACCAAATCTACAACACCTCTTTTTTCTGAACAGTTTTTGGAAAGGTAGTTTGAGAGTTCTTGCGTGCCGGATGCGTTTAGATGTTTGGCTACTCTACGTAGCCAGATATCATCCTTTGCCGTATCTAGTAATCCAATATTTCTTGCCAAATGCTTCTTGGTAATCTCGCCTATTCCAGGTAGTTCTGATAGAGCGTCCATTCCCTCTTTTTTAAGCCTTCGTTTAAAATTTGGGAAGCCCTCTTCATAGACCATTTTTGCTCCTCTTAAAAAGCAGGAGGCCTTCTTTTCATTATTAAACACCATAAGAGGAGCATTTAAAGATCGCATGCCATAAAGTTTTCTCGAATCGAAATTCCTAAATGATTTCTTTAGTGAACCAAATTTATTTTGGATTACCTTTACTCGAAATCCCGAACAATAGACGACCCAACAGTATTCAGTTAAAAATTCTTTGGTCGTAATACCATCAAGTGTTGCTCCGGAAATTTGTTTTACCCAATTCAATTCATCAGGTTTTGCCTCTTTTATGTAATGGAGTGCTTTCTGGTAAAGTTTTTTGGCTTTCTCTCTGTCCATTTTATTTATTGCTTTGCCTAATCTGTTAAAATTCAGAGCAAGCGCATCTACTGTTGTATTACTTTTTCAAGAGCCTTTAGCATGGCCTGTGCTTCAGTGTCCGGAATATAACGAAAAAGACCCGTTCCCCACCGTGGGCCACCACGTTGCTTATGAAATTTCCAGTAGCGTGGTCCTTGATTAAAATCCTTCACTCGCAATTTTAAGTCTCCGGCAACGAGCATCTTGTGGTCAAAGTCAGAGTCATATTGGTAGCCAGCAATTCTGAAACATCCAACGATAATTCGATTTGCTTCATTCATATCGTGGTGCCGTGAAGTAAAAAAGGCAAGTTTACCTTCCTTGAAATATCTGATTTGAATATCTTGATCCTTTTTGGGCCCATTGTGATAAACGCCGCCGCCAAATCCCCACTTATCAAAAATAGCAGAATCGTAGCAAGGCCAGCCATTTCTATTCAGATCGAGTCTGTCTTTGTTTCCCTGAGAATAAAGTTTGTAGCAATCGCATGTCTTTTGTGAACACCATACTTTTTTTTCTTCAGCAATGTTATGCTCGCGTCCTTTAGGTGTGCAAGGTGTTGCAAAAGGTCCTTTTTCCCCGTAGACCCAAGTAACCTTGAAAGCGATATTGCCATCAGGTTTCATGATTTTTTCCTAAATCTCACCTGGTTTATCGCATCAGCCCCGACATTTCCAGAATACGCTTCGACCATTCGCCAGCCTGATCGGCCACGGCTTTCCGTCGGGTCGGATCAGCCCAGATGTCGGCCCAGGCACGCTGCCAACGGGCCAACTGAATCTGAAGTTCAACCAATGCGGCCTGGGCATCGGGTTCCGCGTCCGGGGCGGCCCATTCGATGAAGAACTTGCTCTCGTTTAACATGCCGGCAACCACATCCCGGTGATCCGGATGATCGGAGAACGACTTGATACGGGCCAGATTCGCCGCCAGACCGCCGAGGCGCACGGGAAGCGCGTCGCGCATGTACCGTTCTCGAATGATATTTATCCCAGTAACCATTCCAATATCGCCTTCTGGATATGCAGCCGGTTTTCCGCCTGGTCCCAAACGATCGACTGCTTCCCGTCCATGACGTCGGATGAGATTTCCATCCCCCGATGGGCCGGAAGGCAGTGCATGACGACGGCCGAAGGTTTGGCACCCGAAAGCAGCCTGTCGTTGATCTGGTACGGTTTGAATTTCTTCAGCCTCGTCTTCGCCTCTTTTTCCTGCCCCATGCTGATCCAGACGTCCGTGTAAAGAATATCCGCATCCCGCGCGGCCTTTCGGGGGTCGTCCGTCATTTCAATCCGGGCGCCCGTTTGACGGGCCGCGATCCGGGAGGCCTCCACGATCAGGGGGTCGGGGCCGTAGCCCTTCGGACAGGCCACGCGGATCTCGATCCCGGTCTTGGCGGCGCCTTCGATGAGCGAATGGGCCACGTTGTTTCCGTCGCCGATGTAGGCCAGCCTCAATCCTTTGAGCGCTCCGAACCGTTCGCGGATCGTCATCAGATCGCCCAAGGCCTGGCAGGGGTGATGGAGATCCGTCAGGCCGTTGACGATCGGAATGGACGCCGCGGCCGCCCAGGCTTCCAGATGATCCTGCCCGAAGGTCCGGATCACCAGCGCGTCCAGATACCGGGACAGGACCCGGGCGGTGTCCGCCGCCGTCTCGCCGCGTTTGAGCTGAAGCTCGCCGGCCGACAGGAACAAGGCGGATCCCCCGAGCTGATTGACGGCCGCTTCAAACGAGACGCGCGTCCGGGTCGAGGCTTTTTCAAACAACAGCCCCAGCGTCTTTCCCGCCAACGGCCGCGGTCCGTTTCCCGCGCGGCGTTCCGCCTTCAACCGGTCGGCCCGGTCGAGTAATCCCGTCAGCTCGGTCGCGGCGAGGTCGTGGAGGCTGAGCAGATGTTTGGGCTTCACGCCGTTCTCTTTCTTAATATTCCGTCCAGCCGGTTGATCAGCAGGTCGATCTCTTCTTTGAGAATGATCAGGGGCGGGACGAAGCGCAGCACGCGGTCCATCGTGCAATTGATCAGGAGGCCCTCATTCAAACAGTCCTGGACAATCGGTTTCCCGTCGATCGTGAGCTCCATCCCGACCAGAAGCCCGAGGCCCCGGACGGAAGCGATGCAGGAATGCCTGTGCTGGAGTTCTTTGAGCCGTTCAACAAAGTAATCGCCCATCCGGCGACAGTTATCGAGGACGAAGCCCTCCTCCAACAGCACCTCAAGCGTCGCGATGGCCGCGGCGCAGACCAACGGATTTCCGCCGAACGTGGCGGCATGCGAGCCGGGGGTGAAGGCCTGGGCCACGGAATCCCTGGACAGCAGCGCGCCGATCGGCAGGCCGCTGCCCAACCCCTTGGCCAGGACCATGACGTCCGGTTCGATCCCATAATGCTCGTAGCCGAACAGCCGACCCGTCCGTCCGATCCCGGTCTGGACTTCGTCCAGGATCAGCAGGATGTTTTTCTCGTCGCACAATTTTCGCAGGCCGGGGAGGTAGTCGTCGTCCGGGATCCGGACGCCTCCCTCGCCCTGCACCGGCTCGACCAGGACGGCGGCCGTCCGGTCGGAGACCGCCTGGGCGACCGCCTTGAGATCGTTGTACGGGACGTACCGGAATCCCGGTACGAGCGGTTCGAACCCGAGGTGGTATTTCGGCTGCGCCGTCGCGGTGACCGCGGCCAGCGTCCGGCCGTGAAAAGACCGCTCCATCGTAATAATCTCGTAGCGGTCCGGCCCATGTTTGTCGTGGGAAAATTTTCGGACGAGTTTGATGGCGGCTTCGATCCCTTCCGTTCCGCTGTTGCAGAAGAAAACTTTGTCGGCGAAGGAATGTTCGACCAGGAGCCGGGCCAATTTGACCTGGGGCTCGGTATAATAGAGGTTTGAGACATGAACCAGCCGCTGCGCCTGTTTCTGAAACGCCACCGTGACATTGGGATGGCAATGGCCCAGATTGTTGACCGCGACACCGCCCACAAAATCGAGATATTCCTTGCCGTTGGGATCGTAAACCCGCGTTCCGCGGCCTTTATGAATGATCAGCGGCTGGCGCGTGTACGTGTTCATCAGGTACTGATGGGCTTCGTCGATCAGATGATCCATGGCGCGTATAACCTTGCTTTGCGAAGTGAGAGGTAAGCCTGCGGCTTCGTGCCGTCCGGCACCCGACCGGTGCGTCGGCAAATTACGATCTGAAAACTTTATTCATAACATAACGGGGCTTGAAATGCAACTTTTATACAGGAAAGATAAGCCGGCGGATGAGTCCGGGTAGGCCCGAACGGTGACTTTGTCCCGACCGGAAACGGCCAGCTCCCGGGTGACGTTGAAAGGAGTCCGATCCTGGATCATCGCCGAGGGGCAAAGTCTCGTGCGGCGGACCCTGTGAACCTCAGACGCTTTTCAGGGGATCGATTCCGAACGCTTGTTTCATCCATGACCAGAACGGCTCAAGGCGGACCTTGTCCATCGACTTGCGATCCATCCCGTTGGCCGTGAAAATTTTCACCAAGTGCTCCTCCGCGAGCTGCTGGGCTTGGCGGGTCCGGCCGGACATGCAGAGCGCATAGATGCGAAGCCGGAATGCAAGCTCCTGGAACTCCGGGACTTGCTCGGTTCGGCCCAGAGCTTCCACGGCGGCGGCATACTGCCGCTCCGAAATGAGGCGGATTCCGATGTGAAACTCAAGTGCCGGAGGCAAGACCTCTTCGGGCCCCGCGCGGGCCACGATACGCTGAACGTCCGAATCGCTGCCCAACAGCCAGAGGACGGGGGTTTTCAGATCCGAACCTGTCAAAAGACGATGAACCGCTCCAATGGTACCGTTTAGGTCTTGCTTGGAGAGAGGCCCAAACCACCGGGCGTTAATCATGGCCTGGATATCGAAGTAGGGGAGCGATGCGGTCATCTGGCGCTCCGGCCACAGCCGTTTGATCAGGGGGCTCTGACGGAAACGCGTCCTCGCGCCGGATGCGTCGGTGAAACTCTGCATCATTCGGGCGGACTCTTTCGGAGAGACCGAAGGGGCCACGATCCGTTTCGGGTCATCATCGACCAGAGGCGGCGAATCGCCGATGATCGATTTCAGATACTCTTCGTCCCCGATAAACAACGCGCCGAGCTGCTCCGGCCGTTCGAAACCGAGCGCGCTCATCTCGGGCGCCGCAACCGGATCACTCCACTGACGGGCGAATTGTTCCTCGGATACCGGTCCCCGGGCCTTCCGGGTTCCTACCATCATCATGTCCCCCCCGATCCCGTTCCACAGTGAACAGTCCTCGAACGCATCGCAGAAGGCGCGGAGGACGGCCTTGGCGCTGACCTCCGTGAGTGATTTTAAGGGCAACCAATACGTGACGATCCCTCCCTCGGCCAGGCGGTCATGAATCAGCTGGAAGTACTCGCGCGTATAAAGATTGACGACACCGGCGTTCTCCGGAGGAGGGGGTTCGGCCGTGATGAGGTCGAAATGCTGGTCGGTCGTCTGGAGAAAGTAGCGCCCGTCTTCGATGTGAACGCGAACCCGCGGATCATGGAGGGGATTGTCCGCGTTGTTCGGGTAAACGACGTCGCTCATCTCCAGGACGGCACGGGAAATGTCCACCACATCGATGGTCTCAAGGCTCTTCGAATCCGTCATGGCTTTTGCCGTGTTGCCGACCCCGTAACAGATCAGAAGGGCCCGTTTGAGGTTTGGATGAACGGCCATGGGCCAGTAGACGTAAAGCTTCATGTAGCGGCGTGATTGAGACTCCGTTCCGGACATCGCGGACGAATTGGTGAGCAAGGTATAGGACATCGGCCTCCCCAGCAGCCGGGTCTCCAGGAAGCTGATGGTCTCGGTAAGGCTCTCCCGAGTCGCCGCGACGCGGCTGGAAGCTTCCTGATCGATCTTAAGATATCGATTCCAGGCCGCCTCTCGCTTAAGATACCGATTTTCAGAAAACCGGAGATGATGCTTCTCCATCGATCCAAAAGGAAACAGGAGGGCACTCAAGAGGAACAGGGCCGCGGTTGCGTATGTGATCCGACGCGGGAAGGAAGTTTTGGCCAGCAATAGTGCACCGATGGCCCCGTAAAGCAGGGCGATCAGAAAAAACGATTTCTCCATTCCCAAGACGGGGAGTAAAACGAATCCGCCGACCAGCGACCCGAGCGCGGCGCCTACGGTATTGACAAACGTCAGGGTGCCCGTGGTCTCGGTCTCGGAAGCCAGGTCGTTCCGCAGAGCGGCGCCGACCAGTGTGAAGAAGACCCCCGAAAGGAAGGAGACGGGAAACATGAGGGGCGCGCCGACGGCCAGGATATCGACCGTCTTGCTGATGACGTAAGACGAGTCGGCGAAAGGCCTAAGCACCCATGGAAAAACGGCATAGGAAATCACACAAAGGAAGCCGGCCAAAAATGCGATTGAGGCTGTAAACCGATAGGCATCGAGCGAGAGACGCAGCCACTGCGAAGCGGCCAAGCCGCCCAGTCCGATCCCCAGGAGAACAAGTCCCAGCATGAGCGCAAAGGCCACCGAGTGGCCTAAAACAAAAAGCAAGAGGAAGCGGAACCAAACGACCTCCAGGGCCAAAAGGCAGAGCCCGGAAAGACAGGCTGCGGCCAGCCAGTGCTTTCCGGTAAGCGCCGTGGCGCGCCGGCCCGCGTTGACGGACGATAAGGACAAACGCGGGGTCTTCAATGAAAGCCCGGCCGCCGCGACGGCAGCCGTTAGGTTCGAGCCGCTGGCCAGAATGGCCGTCCCGTGAATGCCGAGGGCGCCGATGAGATAGATCTCGCCAAGAACCACCGCGATTACGGCTCCCATGGTGTTCCATCCATAAAGTCTTCCCAGCACAGAGCCGAAGTTGGTGTCGTAAGCCATGAGGGCCTTTGTGAGCAAGGGCAGCGTCACCCCCATGGCGGTGGATGGGATGAGCAACAGGCAAAATGCGACCAGGAGCCGAATGGGATTCAAGAGCCACGGGTTTTCCAACAGCGGATGGAGCCAAGGCGCCAGGAACGCTCCAATGAATGGAAACTGATAGACGAGCCCCAGACCCGTCAGCGCGACGGCTGCTTCAGCGAACGCATAGATACGAATCGGGCTTCTAAATCCCGCGCCGTACCGTGCGGCCATTGCGTTTCCCAGCGCGAGCCCGCCCATGAAGCCGGAGAGGACGAGGCTCGAGGCCCAAACGCTGTTGCCGAAGGCCAGCCCTGCCTGGTGAAACCAGAGCATTTCGAAGATAAGCGCGGACGCGCCTGAGATGAAGAAAATCGTGCAAAGCAGGGCGGTCATCTGGCCAAGAGTCGGTTACATTTTTTAACGCAAAAAAACAACCGAACACGGGGACGACCCGAACAAGGGGATGGGTTTCCGGGCGGGCGTTTCAAGAGGGTTCCGACGAAGAGCGGGAAGCGCCGGCCAAGGCCAGCAGGTCGTCCACCGTGAACAGGTGTTCCAGGGGATGACCGGCGGCCGCGATCTTTTCCCGGCCGCCTTCCTGTCGGTCCACGAGGGCGATGACCTTCAGGATCTTGCAGCCGTGCGCCTTCAGCCGTTCGATCGCCTTCAGCGTCGATCCGCCGGTGGTCACGACATCCTCCACGACCACCACCTCGGCGCCCTCCGGCAGGTTTCCTTCGATCCAGGCCCGGCTTCCGTGCCCCTTCGGCTCCTTCCGGATGATGAAGGCCGGAATGGGCTGTCCTTCGAGGTAGCTGGTCACGGCGACGGCCAGAGCGATGGGATCGGCCCCCAACGTCAGGCCGCCGACGCCTTGAGGGTGCAGAGACTTGATCCGCTCGAAGACCAGTCGGCCGATGAGCGCCGCGCCTTTCGGATCGAGCGTCACCTTTTTGCAGTCGACGTAGTAGCGGCTCATCTGTCCGGACGTGAGCTTGAAGACCGGTTGATCGCTGCAGCGGAACGATTGGCGGAAGAGAAGATCGAGCAGTTGATCCCGGCCGGAAGACGCGGCCGGCGCGCCTGATTTTTTTCGGGAGGGCATCGCGATCCTTTGTTTGCGGATTGTAAAAAATTCGGAGTTAGTATACCATAAGATTCGAACGTGTCAACGAGCATTGATAAGACCCCGCCGCGGTTTGCGGACCGGACGCGTTTGAGAACGACGGGTTTGAGATGAACTATTTAAAAGCCATCGGGTTTGTGGTGGGATTTCTTCTGATCCTGACCATTCTGTTTTATGTCGTTGGCATTTACAATATCGAATAGGGAAATCGGACAAGCTCATGACGGCTAAAACGGCGCACCGTCGCGTCACGGCGGGCCTTGTCCTCGTCGCCGGCTTGATGGGTTCTCCATGGACGCCGGTGATCGAAAGCCGGGCCGCCGATCCGATCGACCGCGCGGCGGGTCCCGTCCGCCTTGGAATGACGGTCGCGGAGTTCCAAAAAGCGGTGAAGGGCGGCGAGCAGACGGGCGAAAACCCGGGCCTGATCGAGGACGAACGGTCGTTCGAGGTCTTGCGGGAATCCCTGCCCCGGGAGATTCGGGTCATGGGCTGCCGGTTTCTTCACGGTCGGCTGTATCGCGTTACGGTCGAATACCGCGAAGGTTTTTTCGACGAGGCCCGTTGGGACAATCTGGTCAAGAAGGACATGGAACGATACGGGAAGGTGCCGGTCCAATCGAAGTCGCTCGGCGAGCATCCGTTTGAGTTTGTCCAGTGGGACGATCCGCAAACGCGTCTCGTCCTTCAACGGGAGCTTCGGATGCGGTTCGAGTCGAAGCAATTGGTGAAGCAATACAATGTCGTGATGATTCTGTTGGACCAAGCCCTTTGGAACGAGCGCCAGGAGGCCGAGGGGTCGCTGTTTTAAGCGCCGGAACGAGGTCGGGCATGGATGACGAAACGACGATCGGGTCGATCAACCTTTCGAACAATCTTTCCCGGCGGCGGATGGATTGGATCAATTACCATCTGGCCTGTCTCGTGGTCGTGGCCGGTCCGGTCATCGGCGAAAAATTTCCGCTGTCCAAGGAACAGATGGTGATTGGGAGGCAGCAGGATGCGGAAATCCCGATCGACGACCCCATGGTCTCGCGCAAGCATGCCGAGGTTGTGCGCGAATCCGGCGACCGGGTCGTCCTCCGCGACCTGGACAGCAAGAACGGGACGTTTTGCAACGATGCGAAGGTAGGGGAGAAGGAACTCTCGGAGGGCGATCTCATCCGGGTCGGGAACTCGATTTTGAGATACGTGGGGCCCAACAGCCTTGATCATCTGTACCAGGACGAACTTTCCGAACGGGCCCTTCGGGACGGACTGACGGGGTTCTTTAACAAGCCGACCTTTCGCCTTTACCTTGAGCGCAACCTCGAACGATGTAAAAACCTCCACGCGCCTCTATCCATCGGACTGATCGATTTTGACGGGTTTAAGAAGGTCGGCGAGGGCGAGAGGCATCCGGCCGGCGACCGTGTTCTGAAAGAATTTGCGGACCGGGTCAAGAGCGCGATCCGTCCGACGGATCTGCTGGCGCGGTACGGCGGCGACGAATTCGGTCTCATCCTTCCCCTCACCCACCTGATGGGGGGCCGGCTTGTCGGTGAGCGGCTTCGGACCCGCGTCGCGGATCAGGCGTTCGAGGTGGACGGGCAGGCGTTCTCGATGACGATCAGCGTCGGGATCGCCGAACGCTCGGGCGGCGCGGAGGACGCCGACGCGCTGGTCGCCCGGGCCGACGCGGCGCTCCGCGAGGCGAAACGGATGGGCGGGAATATCACCTACTGTTTTATGGAGCCGAAGAAGTAGGGGAAATCTCCGATGGGCGCCGGTGTCGGAGGGAAGCGCGACGGGTGGATCGGAGGCGCTCCCGATGCGCGTCGAGGGCCGGACCGACGCGTGCGGGGTCGGTCATCGGGGATAAGCAGGTGAAGTTGTAACAGAGATACACCGCGGCCTTCCCGTTGACCGGTCCCTTGCCTTCGAGGAGTGGGAGGGACGGAATTTTTCCCTGGGCCGCGAGGGGGTCGAGATGTCCCAGAATGCGATTCGGAAAATATCGCGAGGCCGTTTCGCGGCGGAGAGCCTCATAGCCCGCCTCGCCGGGTTTTCCGACCACCGCGATCTCGATCGGCCCATCCAAAAGAAAATCCACCGCGGCCAACGTTTTGCAAAAAGCGCGGGCAAAGCGATCGATGACCGCGCCGTAAGCCGTCACGGCCGACTCCGCCGCCTTTCGCCAGTCTTCGCGATTGAAATGAAACGACAGGCGCGCCAGGGCCATGGCGGCCGAAGCGTTCGCGTTCGGGGTGGCTCCGTCATGACCGTCGCGATGGCGGAGGATCAACCGTTCATGATCGCGCGAGGTGTTGTAAAATCCGCCGCCGTCCTCGGGACTGAAGTCGCTCAAGATCCGTCCGGATAATTCCGCCGCCGCGGTCAGGTATTGCGCCGAACCGCCCGCCTCGTACAGATCGATCAGGCCCTCGCACAAATAGGCATAGTCGTCCAGATAGGCGTTGAGGTGGGCCTTCCCCGAGCGGTAGGTTCGGAGCAGCCGGCCCTCGGGAGTCCGAACGGTTTGAAGGAGAAAGTCGGCCGCCCGCCCGGCGGCATCGAGATAGCGCGGCTCGTTCAGGATCCGGGCCCCTTCCGCCATCGCGCCGATCATTAAACCGTTCCAGGAGGTCAGAATCTTGTCATCCCGCCCGGGGGGGATGCGCCGGCCCCGCGCTTCGTACAGTTTTTTTCGAGAGGCGTCCAGCGAGATCTGCAACGCCACCGGGTCGATTCCAAGCCCGGCGGCGACCCCGGCCAAGGGGCGGGGCGTGTTGGGGATGTTTTTTCCCTCCCAGTTGCCCGCTTCGGTGATGTCGTAGTAGGCGCAGAAACGCCGGGCGTCTTCATCGCCCAGGACGGCCTTGACTTCATCCGGAGTCCAGACGAAATACTTTCCTTCCTCGCCCTCCGAGTCGGCGTCGGTGGAGGAGTAAAAGCCGCCTTCCGGCGAGGTCATCTCGCGGATTTCGTAATCCAGGATCTCGGTCGCGATCCGTTTGTAGAACGGCTCCTCGGTGACCTGATAGGCTTCCAGATAGATTCGGGCCAGCAGCGCATTGTCGTAGAGCATTTTTTCAAAATGCGGGACGAGCCATCGTTCATCGGTGGAGTAGCGGCAGAATCCGCCCCCGATCTGGTCGTACATGCCCCCTTGGGCCATCGCATCCAGCGTTCTCCGCACGAGGGCGAGCCATTCGGGATCTGCCGTGCGGCGGTGGACCCGCAGCAACAACGACAAGGCCGTCGAGGGCGGGAATTTGGGCGCGCCGCCGAATCCGCCATGAACAGGGTCGAACTCCCGCGCGAGCTGCGTCGCGGCCTGCTCGATGGCTTCGTCCCCCACCGCTTGGGCCGGGGCGGCGAGGACTTGTCCGCGGATATGTTCCGTGAGGGTTTCGCCCTGTTGCAACAACGCGGCGCGATTGGTTTTCCACAGGTCGGCGATCTTAAGGAGGATCGCGCCGAAACCGGGTCGGCCGTATCGATCCTCGGGCGGAAAGTAGGTCCCGGCAAAGAACGGCCGCTGGTCCGGCGAAAGAAAAACGGTCATCGGCCAGCCGCCGTGGCCGTTGTTCATCGCGACGGTCGCCGCCATGTAGATCTCGTCCAGGTCCGGCCGCTCTTCGCGGTCGACCTTGATATTGACGAAATGGTCGTTCATGATCCGGGCCGTCGCTTCATTCTCAAACGATTCGCGCTCCATGACGTGACACCAGTGGCAGGCCGAATATCCGATGCTGAGCAGGATCGGCTTGTCCTCGTCCTTGGCCTTGCGAAGCGCCTCCTCCCCCCACGGATGCCAGTCCACCGGGTTGTGCGCATGCTGAAGCAAGTAGGGGCTGGTCTGATGAATCAGGCGGTTGGTATGCCTATGCGTCGTGTCTTGCGTCATGGACTCAAGGATACCCTGCGCGGATTCGCTTGGTCAAGGATGGAAAGGGCTCCCGGTGCCTAGCCTTCCGGATCGTATTTAAGCCGGTAACCGATTCCGGGCTCGTTCATGAGAAATCGCGGGCGGGCGGGGTCTGATTCAAGTTTATGGCGGAGATGGGTCATGTGAACGCGCAGATATTGAACCTCGTTCTCCTGCGCGGGACCCCAAACTTCTCTGAGAAGCTGACGGTGGGTGATCACTTTGCCGGCGTGGCGAATCAAGACCGCCAGCAATTTGTACTCGATGGGGGTCAGGTGAACTTCCTTCTCATCGAGGTAGGCCTGCCGTTGCGCCAGATCCACCCGCAGATTATTCAGAATAAAGACCGGCTCGTTCTGATCCGCCCCCTTTCTGGCCGCGTGTCTCAGGGCGACGCGGATCCGGGCCAGAAGCTCGCCGGCGGTGAAGGGCTTCGTAAGATAGTCATCGGCGCCCGCGTCGAGCGCCCGGATTTTGTCCTGCTCCTGTTCCCGCGCGGATATCACGATCGCGGGTGTCCGTGTCCATTCCCGAAGCCGTCGGGTGATCTCCAGGCCGTCGAGATCCGGCAGCCCGAGATCGAGGAGAATCACATCGGGATTGCGCGTGGCGGCCTGGACAAGCCCTTCCTGCCCGGTCGCGGACTCGATGAGACGATAGCCCTGACTCTGGAGCGTGATCCGCAGAAAACGCCGCATTTGCGGCTCGTCCTCGATCAGCAAGATCAGCGGCTTTTCATCCGCCATCAGGAGCCTCGACCTTTTCTTCCCGCGGATTCGGCCCCGGCGGTCCTTCGAGAGGCAGAGTGAAACGGAATATCGCGCCGCCGCCGGGCCGGTTCTCGGCCCATATCCGGCCGCCGTGGGCCGTGACGATGGCCCGGCAGATGGACAAGCCCAGCCCGATGCCGCCCCCGGCGTCCGAACTGCGCGCGAATTTCTCGAAGATCCTCTCTTCGGCTCCCGGCGGGATGCCCGGACCGCGATCACCCAGTTCCACCCACAGGAGGTCTCCCTTCACCTCCGCGGAGAGTTCCAAGAGGCTTCCCTTCGGGGTATACTTCAGCGCGTTGTCCAGCAGATTCACCATGACCTGCTCGATCAGCAAAGGGTCGAAAGGAGCCAAGGGGAGATCTCTCGGCAAGCGGGTCGTCAGGGGGTGATCCTTGAGCCGGGCGGCCAGGCGGGTGAGCACCGCCGCAATGATCTCTTCGATCGACAGCCACTCCTTTTTCACGGTGATCGCGCCGGACTCGAGGCGGGTCATGTCGAGAACGTTTCGGATCATCTGATTTAAATGGTCCGCCTCTTCGGAAATGGTTTCGACCAGCTCCCGCTGACTGGATGGATCCAGAGTCACGTCGCGATCCAGGAGCGTCGTCGCGGCTCCGGTAATGGCGGCCAGCGGGGTTCGCAAATCATGGGAGACCGAACTCAGCAGGGTGTTGCGCAGGGCTTCCGTCTCGGCTTTCAAGAGGGCCCGGTGCGCTTCCCGGGCCAGGAGGGCCCTTTCGATCGCCATGGCCGTCTGGTTCGCAAAACTTTCGAGGGCACGGATCTGTTCCTGGTCGAAACCTCCGATGGAAGGATCGGGCCGGATCCCCAGCACGCCCACGGTCCGCGTGGAGGTTACAAGAGGCAGATACAAAGCCTGCGCCCCCGGAAGGGTGTCGGTTCCCAGCCCGGCCGGCTGACGTTGGTCGAACGTCCATTGGGCCACGCCCGATTCTCTCTGATCCAGAACAAAGGTTTCCGGTCCCGCCGCCGGGACCTTCAGATGGTTTTTGGGGTCGGGCAGGAGAACGACCGACCGGCTTGAAAAGACCTCGCCGATGTGTTTTACGGCGAGGGCGGTCATTTTTTCGATTTTCCGTTCGTACAACAATTCACGGCTCAGGCTGTAGAGCGCGCCCGTTCTCCGCTCCCGGAGCCGCGCGGCATCCGCCTGCTCCCGCACGCGCAGGGTCAAGCGGCTGATGACCAACGCCACGACGAACATGACGACGAACGTGATGAAGTATCGGACATCGGCAACGGCGAAGGTGTAGATCGGGGGTATGAAGAAGAAATCGAAGGAAGCCACGCTGAGCACCGTGGCCAGGAGAGAAGGTCCCCGACCCGCCCGGCTGGCGACCAGGACGATTCCCAGGAGATAGACCATGGCCAGATCGGCCGGAGTGAAGTACGGGCGCATCACGGCCGAAATTCCGGAACAGACCGCAACCGAGGCGACGCTCAGGATCCACTCTCTCGCGTTCGACCCGTGCGGAGCCGCTTTCCCGGAGCGCCGGGACACCGGCTCCGCGCTGTCGCCGGTGATGACATAAACGTCGATATCACCGCTGCCCCGGACGACCTCGTCCAGCGTGGAACCGAACAGCCGATCCTTCCATCGGGGATGGGTCGGCTTGCCGATGATAATCTTGCTGGCGTTTCGGCTTCGGGCGTAGCTCAGGATCTCCTCGCTGGCCCGATGCCCCGACAGGGTGACCGTTTCGGCTCCCAGACTCTCGGCCAGGTGCATGTGCTCGTCCAACTGTTTCCGGTCGCTTTCGGACAAGCGCACCCGCGAAGGGGCCTCGACATTCACGGCGATCCAGTTTGTCCGCAGGCCGTCGGCCATGCGCTTGGCCGCGCGAATCAACCGGATCGAGCGGGGATTCGGCCCGACGCAGACCAGGATCCGTTCGGCGGCCGGCCAAACGGTCTTGACCCCCCGGTCGAGCCGGTAGTTCTGCATCTGCTCGTCCACCCGCTCGGCTGTTTGGCGCAAGGTCAACTCCCTCAGCGCGAGCAGGTTTCCTTTCCGGAAGAAGTTCTCTTGCGCCCGGGCCGCGAGTTCGGCCACATAAACCTTCCCCTCCTTGAGCCGCTCCAGGAGTTCATCCGGCGGAAGGTCGATCAACTCGATCTCGTCCGCCCGGTCCAGGACGGAATCGGGCAGGGTCTCCCGCACCACAACCCGTGTGATCTGGGCGATCACGTCGTTGAGGCTCTCCAGATGCTGCACGTTCAGCGTCGTGTAAACATTGATTCCGGCCGCCAGCAGTTCGAAGACGTCCTGCCAGCGCTTTTTATGGCGGGATCCGGGGGCGTTGGTATGCGCCAGCTCGTCGATGAGAATCAGCGCGGGCTTGCGGGCCAGCGCGGCGTCGAGATCGAATTCTTTTAGCGTCGTCCCGCGGTATTCGATGGCGCGTCGGGGCAGGGCCTCCAAATCTTTGAGAAGCGCCTCGGTTTCGGCGCGGCCGTGGGTTTCCACGATTCCCACGACCACGTCGACTCCGTCGGCGCGTTTCTCCTGGGCCGCATTGAGCATGGCATAGGTCTTCCCGACCCCGGGGGCGGCGCCGAAGAAAATAATCAACTTGCCCTGGCGCGCGCGCTCTTCTTCTTTTCTTACCTGCTCAAGCAGCAGATCCGGGCTGGGCCGCCTTTCTTCTGGATGTTTCATGGCCCTCTAAATTTAGAACGGCGTGAAATTGAAGGTTAGATTATAGCAGGATTATCGGAGCTCATCCAGTGCAAGGTTCAACTGCAGGACGTTGACCGTCGCCTCGCCCAGAATTCCAAGTTGTCGCCCTTCGGTTTTGGCCGCAACAAGGGCGCGTACTTTGGCTTCATCCAGTCCCCGGACCTTCGCCACCCGATGAACCTGATACTCGGCGGCGGCGGGGCTGATGTGAGGGTCGAGGCCGCTTCCGGAAGCCGTGACAAGGTCCACCGGCACCGGCGCCGAATTTTCCGGATCGGCCGCTTTGAGCGCCGCGATCCGGTCCTGGACCGCTTTCAACAGCACGTCATTGGTCGGGCCCAAATTCGAACCGGAAGAGGAGGCCGCGTTATAGGGAAACGGCCCAGTCGCCGACGGTCGGCTCCAGAAATATTTCGGGTCGTCAAAGGGCTGGCCGATCAGCGTCGAGCCGACCGGCCGGCCGTTCTGAATAATCAAACTTCCATTGGCCTGTCGGGAAAAGATCACCTGGGCGATCCCCGTCACGGCCAGCGGGTAAAGAACTCCTGTCATCACCGTAAGAGTGAGCAGCAGGAAAAGGGCTGTTTTCGTTTGTGTCCACATCGTTTTCTCCTTAAACCAGGTGAAGTCCTGCCAGAATCATGTCGATCAACTTGATTCCGATAAACGGAACGATAATCCCGCCGGCTCCGTAGATCCATAAATGACGCCGGAGCAATGCGGCCGCTCCGATCGGAAGATAGCGCAGTCCGCGAAGGGCCAGGGGAACCAGAAAGAGAATGATCAGCGCGTTAAAAATCACGGCCGACAAGACCGCGCTCTGGGGAGTGGCCAGTTTCATGATATTCAAGACACCCAGAACCGGATACGTGCTGACAAAGGCCGCCGGGATGATGGCGAAATATTTGGCGACGTCGTTTGCAATGCTGAAGGTCGTGAGGGCGCCCCGGGTCATCAACAGCTGTTTTCCTATCGCGACGACCTCGATCAGTTTTGTCGGATTGGAGTCCAGATCAACCAGGTTGCCGGCCTCTTTCGCGGCCTGCGTGCCGGTATTCATGGCCACCGCGACATCGGCCTGGGCCAGCGCCGGAGCGTCGTTGGTGCCGTCGCCCGTCATCGCGACCAGCCGTCCGCCTTCCTGAAGATCGCGGATGAGCTTGAGCTTGGCCTCCGGGGTGGCCTGAGCGAGGAAATCATCGACGCCGGCCTCGGCGGCCACCGCTGCGGCCGTCAACGGATTATCCCCTGTGATCATGATGGTCTTGATCCCCATCCGCCGCAGCTCGGCGAAGCGTTCCTTAATTCCTCCTTTGACAATATCTTTCAGATGGATCGCTCCCAGCACCGTTTTTCCCTCTGCGACCACCAGGGGCGTTCCCCCCTGCTTTGCGATCGTTTGAACGGTTGTGCGCAAAGATTCCGGGAACTGGCCGCCCTTTTGGGTCACATAGGCCTCAATCGCCTCCGACGCCCCTTTGCGGACCTGCCGGCCGTTCAGATTAACGCCGCTCATGCGTGTCTGCGCCGTAAAGGGAACGAACGTTGCGCCCAGCGCATGAATATCCCGCGCGCGCAGCCCGTATTTTTCCTTGGCCAAAACCACGATGCTGCGGCCCTCGGGTGTTTCATCCGAGAGGGAGGCGAGCTGGGCCGCATCGGCCAGCGTTCCCTCGTCCACGCCGGGCACCGGAATAAACGCCGTGGCCTGACGGTTTCCGAGCGTGATCGTGCCGGTCTTGTCGAGCAGAAGAACATCGACGTCGCCGGCGGCTTCCACCGCGCGGCCGGACATGGCAATCACGTTGGCCTGAACCATGCGGTCCATCCCGGCGATGCCGATCGCGGATAGCAGTCCGCCGATCGTCGTCGGAATCAGGCAGACCAGCAGAGAGACCAGGACCGTCATGGTCACCGGCGTTCCCAGTTTAACGGCCGCCACGCTGTAGATGGAGTAGGGCAGCAGCGTGACGGTCGCCAAAAGGAAAATAATCGTCAAAGCCGCCAATAAAATGTTGAGCGCGATCTCGTTGGGCGTCTTCTGCCGTTTGGCTCCTTCGACCATGGCGATCATCCGATCCAGGAACATCTCGCCGGGGTTGGCCGTCACCCGGATGACCAGCCAGTCCGAAAGGACGTTCGTGCCCCCGGTCACGGCGCTGCGGTCCCCGCCGCTTTCGCGGATCACCGGCGCGCTTTCCCCGGTCACCGCGCTCTCGTTCACGGAAGCGACGCCCTCGATCACCTCTCCGTCGGCCGGAATCGTATGACCGGCCTCGACCAGTACGACATCTCCCTTCTTGAGGAGGCCGCCGGTGACCATGTCGAAGTTCGATCCGTATTTTGGATGGGCCAGTCGTTTAGCGGTAAGCTCCTGCCGCGACCGTCGTAGTGCGTCGGCCTGTGCCTTGCCGCGCCCTTCGGCCATGGCTTCGGCGAAATTGGCAAATAAAACGGTAAACCAGAGCCAGAGCGAAATATGAAGAATAAACCCGGCCGGCGCCTCGCCCTGGCCGAAAAGCGCCTGCAGGAACAGCATCGTGGTCAAAATACTTCCGACATAAACCACGAACATGACCGGATTGCGCAACTGATGCTTCGGACCGAGTTTCCGGAACGAAGCCACGATCGCCTGTCGGACGATCTGGGGATCGAATAATCTGTGTTTTTTTGC